>JAJXUB010000184.1 GCA_021783215.1 Actinomycetes bacterium
ACAACTTCGAACTCGCCATCGCCGTCGCCATCGCGACCTTCGGCGTGACGTCCGGACAGGCCCTCGCTGGTGTCGTCGGCCCGCTCATCGAGGTCCCCGTGCTCGTCGGACTTGTCTACGTGTCCCTGCACCTGAGGAGCCGGTTCCGTGCCTGAGGCCCGTATGCCGTCCATCCTCTTCGTCTGTGTCCACAACGCCGGCCGGTCCCAGATGGCGGCGGCGTACGCGATGCACCTGTCGAACGGTCGCGTCGTCGTCCGCTCGGCCGGGTCGGCGCCTGCCGAGTCGGTCAACCCGGCCGTTCACGCGGTGATGCTCGAGGACGGGATCGACCTGTCGGCGGGCAGTCCCAAGCTGCTGACGCCGGAGGCGGTCGAGGCGTCCGACGTCGTCATCACGATGGGGTGCGGGGACGCCTGCCCCATCTACCCGGGGAAGCGCTACCTCGACTGGGTCGTCGACGATCCCGCGGGACGGGGCGTCGAGGCCGTCCGTGCGATCCGGGACGAGATCCGTCGCCGGGTCGCCGAGCTGCTCGCCGAGATGGGCGTCGGCCGGTAGAGGTCACCCGCGCGTGAGCCGCCACGCGATCGTCACGTAGTCCAGCTCGACCGTCGGCCGCCCGGCGGTCGACGGGTGCGTGTCGAGCAGCCTGCGGACGCTGCCGAGGATCCGGGTTCGTTCGGCCGCCGGTGCCGTGATGAGGAGGCTGCGCGACATCATCAGGTCGAGGACGTCGTCGGGGGCCACCGTTCGCGTCCACGTCCAGCGCCTCTCCTCCGCATGGCAGAACGGGAGGCCGGCAGGGGGCTCCCCGCTTGTCGCCATCACCTCCCCGGGGGCCGGCGGCACGATCTCGGCGAGCGCCGCGACCCACCCTTCCGATGGGTCGCGGACGTTCCAGAGGAGACCGAGCGCGCCGGTCTCGGTGAGCACTCGACCGGCTTCTCGACTGGCCAGGGCGGGGTCAACCCAGTGCCACGCCTGCCCATAGGTGACGGCATCGACGGAGGCGTCGGCTAGCGGCAGGTGCTCGCCGCTTCCCTTCACGGCCGAGACCCCGGGCACCGCGGCTTCCAGCTCAGCACGCATCGCGTCGTCCGGCTCGACGGCGACGACCTCGCGGCCCAACCCGGCCAGGACGCGCGTCAGCTTGCCCGTCCCCGCCCCGACGTCGGCCACTCGGCCGGCGTCGCCGATGAGCCACGCGACGGCGTCGGTCGGGTAGCTCGGACGAGCCCGCTCGTAGGCCGCCGCCTGCCCCCCGAACGACTCGGCGTTGCGTCGGTCCCGCCAGTCGTGCGCCATGGCCCGAGCCTAGGAGGACGGGTCGTGGTCGGTCGTCGCCGTCCTGGCGAGCCGGCGGTCGTCAGGGGCGAACCGGGCGCGAGCTCGCGTCCGACGCCCGGTTCGGTCCGTGGGACGTCACGGTCACCGAACCGCTCCTGGGACATCGGCCACATCGGCTGACGTTGCGGCGACCGGCCGCAGGCGGATCGCCTTGGGTGCGCGGTCGTAGAGGTCCACGCGAGCGTCAGCTCGGTGTTGTGCCGGACGTCGGACGGTGCCACGCGCGAGTGAGAAGAACCCGGAGGGTGACACGGTGCGCCGGACGCGACACCGAGGGCCGAGTGGACTCGTCCGTTCCGGGAACAATGCCCCTCGTCCACAAGTTGAGTCCAGTGAACGCAAGTTTTGGACGTCCGGTTTGCCCCCGGCATACGAACGCCACTAACTTGAGTCCGGAGCACTCAACCTCACGAAGGAGCAGCAACCATGGCTCGTGCCGTCGGCATCGACCTCGGTACCACCAACAGCGCCGTCGCCGTCCTCGAGGGCGGCGAGCCGACCATCATCGCCAACGCCGAGGGCGGCCGGACGACCCCGTCGGTCGTCGCCTTCTCCAAGAACGGCGAGGTCCTCGTCGGCGAGATCGCCAAGCGCCAGGCCGTCACCAACGTCGACCGGACGATCCGTTCGGTCAAGCGTCACATGGGCACCGACTGGAAGTCCCCGGAGATCGACGGCAAGCACTACACCCCTCAGGAGATCAGCGCCCGCATCCTCCAGAAGCTCAAGCGCGACGCGGAGGCCTACCTCGGGGAGCAGGTGACCGACGCCGTCATCACCGTCCCCGCGTACTTCGACGACCACGAGCGTCAGGCGACGAAGGAGGCCGGCGAGATCGCGGGGCTCAACGTCCTGCGCATCATCAACGAGCCGACGGCCGCCGCGCTGGCCTACGGCCTTGACAAGGGCAAGGAGGACGAGCTCATCCTCGTCTTCGACCTCGGAGGCGGCACGTTCGACGTGTCCCTCCTCGAGGTCGGCAAGGACCCGGAGGACGGGTTCAGCACGATCCAGGTCAAGGCGACGAACGGGGACAACCAGCTCGGCGGTGACGACTGGGACGACGCGATCGTCCAGCACCTTCTGACGACGGTGAAGAACACGACGGGCGTCGACCTGGCCAAGGACCGGATCGCCATGCAGCGCCTCCGCGATGCCGCCGAGCAGGCGAAGAAGGAGCTGTCGGGCAGCACGAGCACGAACATCTCCCTCCAGTACCTCTCCATGGGCGAGAACGGCCCGATCCACCTGGACGAGACCCTCACCAGGGCCCAGTTCGAGCAGATGACCAAGAGCCTCCTCGACCGGTGCCGCCAGCCGTTCAAGAACGTCATCAAGGACGCGGGCATCGCCCTGTCCGACATCGACCACGTGGTCCTCGTCGGCGGGTCGACCCGGATGCCGGCCGTCACCGCGCTCGTCAAGGAGCTCACGGACGGGCGCGAACCGAACAAGGGCGTGAACCCGGACGAGGTCGTC
>JAJXUB010000185.1 GCA_021783215.1 Actinomycetes bacterium
CTGCGTCTACAACGACGCGGCCGTCGGGATCCAGTGGCTCCTCGACCACGGCGCCGAGCGGGTGGCCTACGTGGACGTCGACGTCCACCACGGCGACGGCGTCGAGCGGATCTTCTGGGACGACCCGCGCGTCCTCACCATCTCGGTCCACGAGAACGGGCGCGTCCTCTTCCCCGGCACCGGGTGGCCGCACGACACCGGCGGTCCCGGCGCGCCGGGCTCCGCGGTCAACGTCGCGCTCCCGCCGGGCACCGGCGACTCCGGATGGCTGCGCGCGATCAACTCGGTCGTCGTGCCCATCGTCCGGTCGTTCCAGCCCGAGATCCTCGTCTCGCAGCACGGCTGTGACACTCACTTCGAGGACCCGCTGGCCCACCTGACGATCTCCATCGACGCCCAGCGGTACGCCGCCGAGACGATCCACCGGCTTGCCCACGACGTCACCGGTGGCCGGTGGGTGGCCCTCGGTGGGGGTGGGTACGAGCTCGTCCAGGTCGTTCCCCGGTCGTGGACCCACCTGACGGCGATCGCCGCGCACCACCCGATCGACGTGCAGACGCCGGTGCCGCAGGAGTGGCTCGACCATGTCGACGCGGCCTACAACCGGCAGGGGCCGAGCCGGATGGGCGACCTGCCCGCGGCCAACCTGCCCATCTGGGTCCAGCCGTGGTCCATGGGCTACAACCCGGACTCGCAGGTCGACCGGGCGATCATGGCCGCCCGTGAGGCGACCTTCGCCCAGCACGGCCTGGACATCTGGTTCGACTGAGACCAGCGGGTTCCAGACGCCGACGGCTCCTGGCACGGTGGGGGGGCGTACGCGGAGAAATCCTCCACCTCGCCCGCGTGTCGGGTTGCGGACGCGACAGGTTTCCCCCATCGACTTCCCCATCGGTCACAACTGCCCCTATGGTTGCTCCTGCGCCCACGTAGATGTCCGCCGGCGGGGAAGCCGGCGATACGGGAGTGCAGAGGATCGGGGTCGACATGACGGAGCGTCAGCTCGCCGAGGTGCGGTTTCTCACCGTCGCCGAGGTTGCCTCGATCATGCGCGTGTCGAAGATGACGGTCTACCGCATGGTCCACGCCGGCGACCTGCCGGCGATCCGTGTCGGGCGGTCGTTCCGGGTGCCCGAGGACGCGGTCGACGCCTACCTCCGTCACTCCTACGTCGATACGGCGTGAGCCCAGCGATGGACAGCGAGGACAGTGTCGGGGCGCCGATCTCCACCGGAGACCGGCGCCCCGAGGTCCTCGTGGCGTCGGCTGCCGGATGCCAGGGCTGCCGTCGGGGCCGCACTCGGCAAACGCGCTGGTTTGGGGCCCGGGGGGCCGGGGACTAAGGTGGGCGCTCAGACGTCATACCCGGAGCACGACACGAGGACGGTCCATGGGCTCGGTCATCAAGAAGCGCCGCAAGCGGATGGCTAAGAAGAAGCACCGCAAGCTGCTGCGCAAGACGCGTCACCAGCGCCGCAACAAGAAGTGACGGCCGCGCCGCCCGAGCCCGGGCGGCGTTCGCTTGCCCGCCCGCGGACCTGTCATCCTCGTCACGTCACGGGGCGCACGCCTGACGCCGCACGACCATTCGTCGTTACGCTGGCCGTTCAGGGCTTTCCCGGCGTCCCGTCGGGACCGGGCCGATCCGCCGACAGGGAGGCCACCGTGGCACGCGTCGTAGTCGTCACCGGGGTGTCGCGACACCTCGGTGGCCGCCTCGCCCGGGCCCTCGCGGTGCGCGACGACGTCGACCGGGTCATCGGCGTCGACGTCATCCCCCCTCCGACGTCGATCGGCGGCGCCGAGTTCGTCCGCGCCGACATCCGCAACCCGACGATCGTCAAGCTCCTTAGCCAGTCGGGCGTCGACACCGTCGTCCACATGAACGTCATCGCGACGCCGACGTTCGCCGGCGGGCGGACGACCCAGAAGGAGATCAACGTCATCGGGACGATGCAGCTGCTCGCTGCGTGCCAGAAGGCGCGCTCCGTTCAGCGGCTCGTCGTCAAGTCCTCCGCCGCGGTCTACGGATCGGGCCCTCGCGACCCCGCGATGTTCACCGAGGACATGACGGCGAAGTCGACGCCCCGATCCGGCTTCGGCAAGGACTCCATCGAGGTCGAGGCGTACGTCCGCGGTTTCCAGCGACGGCGGCCCGACGCGCACGTGCTCATGCTCCGCTTCGCCAACGTCATCGGCCCCTCGATCCGGACGTCCCTCACCGACTACTTCTCCCTGCCCGTCCTGCCCGTTCCGCTCGGCTTCGACGCCCGTATGCAGTTCGTCCACGAGGACGATGCCGTCGCAGCGCTGCTCCGCGCGACCCTCGGCGAGGACGTCGGCATCACGAACATCGCCGGCGACGGCGTCGTGACGCTGTCCCAGGCGGCCGCCATCGCCGGCCGGCTCACCGTGCCCGTGCCGAGGTTCATCGCCGGCCCGTTGGGCGGCCTCGTCCGGCAGGCCAGCTGGGGCGACTTCTCGCCCGACCAGCTGAGCTTCCTCACGTACGGCCGGGGCATGGACACGACGCGAATGCGCAGCAGGTTCGGGTTCGAGCCGACGTGGACGACGCGGGGCGCCTTCGAGAGCTTCGCGCACTCGTTGAGGCCCGGGCTACCGCTCGGCCACGTCGTGTCGGGGGTCCTCGGCGATGTCGTCGAGGCCCGCGGCACCGCCCCCACCCGTCCCGACGAGATGGCGAGGACACGCTGATGGCGACGACTCCGAGGGTGGACGGGAAGGTCCCGGGACCGACCTCCGCGGTGGCCGCGGGCGCGAGCCGGGCGAGCGGCGAGCGGGCACGCC
>JAJXUB010000052.1 GCA_021783215.1 Actinomycetes bacterium
GGTCCCGAGAGGGCTCGTCGGCTCGCCCGACGAACCGACCCGGTCCGGGGAAGGCGCCCCACAGGCGCTCCCGAGGAGGAGCGCATACGGTGGCCCCATGCGCCTTGGTTACCAGATCCCCAACTTCACCTATCCCGGCGTGGGCAGCGACGGCCTCTTCGAGGCGGTCGCGCGGCAGGCGGTCGAGGCCGAGGACAGCGGCTTCGACACCGTCCTCGTCATGGACCACTTCTACCAGCTGCCGCTGCTCGGGGCGCCGGACAACGCGATGCTCGAGTGCTACACCCTGCTCGCGGCGCTGTCCCAGCGCACCCGGTCCGTGCGCCTGTCGGCGCTCGTCACAGGCAACACCTACCGCAACCCTGCGCTCCTGGCCAAGATCGTCACGGCGCTTGACGTCGTCTCCGGTGGGCGCGCCCAGCTCGGCATCGGCGCCGGCTGGTACGAGCGCGAGCACGAGTCCCTCGGCTTCGAGTTCGGCACGTTCACCGACCGGTTCGAGCGGCTCGAGGAGGCCCTCCAGATCATCATCGGGATGCTCAACGGTGAACGCCCCAGCCTGCACGGCTCCTGGTACTCCGTCCACGAGGCCGTCAACGAGCCGCCCCCCGTCCGGCGGATCCCCATCATGATCGGCGGCGCCGGCGAGCGGAAGACCCTGCGGATGGCGGCCCAGTATGCCGACCAGTCGAACCTCATCTGCGCCGTCGAGGACATCCCGCGCAAGCTCGCAGCCATCGACGAGCACTGCACCCGCCTGGGCCGCAACCGCGACGAGATCACCGTGACGTACCAGACGAGCGCATGCATCGCGCCGACCCACGCCGAGGCCGAACGGGACCTCGACGACGCGATTGCTCGGATCCCCGAGCTGGGCGGCCGGCGCGGCGGCGTCATCCTCGGCGCCCCCGCCGAGGTGGCATCGGCCTACGAGCGGATCCTCGCGACCGGCGTCGACGGGGTCACCGTCAACATGCCGGCTAACGGCCACATCGAGGGCCGCGTCCGGCTCCTCGGCGAAACGCTTGCACCGCTCCTGACGACCGGGTGACCTGCCTGGCGTGAAGATGGTGGCGTGCTGGCGACTATCGTCGGACTTGGGACCGTCACCCGGGACGGGGGAAGACGTGGAGTTCGACCGGATCGTCGAGGCCCTACGCAGCCCCGCGGCTTACCCGTGGAGCGTCGGGTCCGTCGACTACGTCGAGACCCACATCTCGTCGGTGTTCCTCGCCGGGGACAAGGTCCTCAAGCTCAAGCGCCCGGTGCGTTTCCCGTTCGTCGACTTCTCCAGTCCCGCCCTGCGTCGGCGTGCCTGCGAGCGCGAGGTCGTCCTCAACCGACGGCTCTCCGACGACGTCTACCTCGGCGTCGCCAGCATCGTGCCCGATGGGACCGGGGTCCGCGTCGAGGTCGGTGCGCGAGACGACGCGCTCGAACAGGCCACGCTCATGCGCCGCCTCGACCCGGCCGACATGCTCGACGCGCGCCTGTCCCCCGGCGCGTCACCGCCAGCGGACCTCGCCCGCAGCCTTGCCGGTCGCCTGGTTCCCTTCCACCGCGATGCAGCGCCGCCCTGCGTCGCCGACCCGACCGACCCGACGAGCCCCGTCCTGCGCATCCCGACGGAGAACCTCGACGAGCTGCGCCGGTTCGCCGGGACCCCCTTGTCGGGGTATCTCATGGGACGGATCGACGACGTCCTGCGTGGGTTCCCCACCGAGCACCCGAGCCTGTTCGCGGGCCGTGCCGTCGACGGCTGGGTCCGCGAGGGACACGGTGATCTGCGCTGCGAACACATCTGTATGCCGGACGGCTCACCGCTGCAGGTCATCGACTGCGTCGAGTTCAACGCCGACCTCCGTTGTGCGGATGTTGCCAGCGACCTCGCGTTCCTTCTCATGGACCTGCACCACAGAGGGGCGCCGCCGGCGGTGATCCGTGAGCTCGTCCGCGCCTACGAGGAGTCGGGGATCCCGTTGCCCGTGGGGCTCCTGCGCTACTACTGGGTACACCGCGCCCTCGTCCGTGCCAAGGTCCACTGTCTCCAGCTGGGCCATCCCGATCCGCAGCGTCGGGCCGTCTCCTCGGCGAAGGCCGGCCACTACGTCGCGGTCGCCGCCGCTCAGGTCTGCACGGCGGCACCGATGGTCGTCGTCATGATGGGCTTCAGCGGCGCCGGAAAGTCAACGATGGCAGGCGACCTGGCCATGGCCCTCAGCGCCGACCGCATCGCCACCGACGCCGTGCGGGCCGCGCTCGCCGAAGGGTCGGCGCCCATGGCGGCCGGCTGGGGGGAGGGGGCGTACGCCAGCGGCTGGGACGACCGGGTCTATGGCCGCCTCTTCGGCCTCGCCCGCGAGCGTCTTGCCGCCGGGCGTCCGGTGGTCCTCGACGGGACCTTCCTTCACCCCTCTCGACGGGCCCAGGCGGCCGCGCTCGCGCGGGAGCGGGGTGTGCCCCTTCTCGTCGTTCACGTGACATGTGACGAGACGGTCGTCCTCCGGCGACTCGCCGACCGCGCCGAGCACGGTGGAGTGGACTCGTATGCCACGGCGGACACCTACCGGCGACAGCGCGCGATGGCGTCCTCGCCCGAGACGGGGCTTCCCCCGGACCTGCTGCTCGTCGAGGTTGACACCTCCGCCGAGGCGCCGGCCGACATCGGTGCACCCATCGCGCGGCTCGAGGCTGCCGGCCTGGTGACCTTCGGCATACGGGGGACCGGTGACCTGGTGACGTGACGGCGCGCGGACCCCTGGCCCACCTACGGTATCGTAAGTTACGTAACCGTAGGTTCGAGTACGAGGAGCCGTGCCGATGCCCGTTCGAGGAGCGACCAACCCGCCGCTGCCGCAGGTGATCCAGGGAGGCATGGGCGTCGGCATCTCCGCGTGGCCCCTCGCTCGCGCCGTATGCCAGACCGGCCAGCTCGGCGTCGTGTCCGGCACCGCCCTCGACATCGTCTGCGCGCGCCGGCTCCAGGACGGGGACCCCGACGGGTCGGTCCGGTCGGCCCTCGCGCAGTTCCCCGACCAGGCGATCGCCCGGTGGATCGTCGACACGTACTTCGTCGAGGGCGGCATCGCGGTGGGGCAGGCCTATCGCCCCGTGCCGCGGTACACGCTCGCGCCGGCCCGACGACTCCTCGAGCTCAACGTCGCGGCGAACTTCGTCGAGGTCTACCTCGCCAAGCTGGGCCACGACCGGCCGGTCGGCATCAACTACCTGCGCAAGGTGGAGCTGCCGCTCCCGTCGGCGCTCTACGGCGCGATGCTCGCCGGCGTCGACTACATCCTCATCGGCGCCGGAAGCCCGGCCGAGGTGCCCGAGCTCGTCCGGCGCCTCTCCCGCCACGAGGACGTCGAGCTGGATGTCCGGGTCATGGGCGCGCGGTCCTCCGACGGGGTGGGGCCGTGCCGGTTCAGCCCGAAAGCCGTCATCGCCCAACCGGCTGCACCGCTAACCGTCCCGCGCGTCGTTGCCATCGTCGCGTCCTCGGACCTCGCGGTCGCGTTGGCGGAGAACCCCCAGACGCGTCCGGACGGCTTCGTCATCGAAGGGCCGAGCGCCGGCGGCCATAACGCGCCACCGCGTGGTCCCCGGGAGCTCGACGAGCGCGGGCAGCCCGTCTACGGCATACGGGACACGGTCGATCCCGTCGCCGTGGCGGCGCTGGGCGTCCCCTTCTGGCTTGCGGGGTCGTATGCCGCGCCCGGGCGGCTCCGGGAGGCGCTCGCGGTCGGGGCGTCCGGCGTCCAGGTGGGCACCGCCTTCGCCTTCTGCGACGAGTCGGGCTTCACCGAGGCGACCAAGCGGGCGGTCCGGTCACGAGTGGCCGACGGGTCGCTCACCGTACGTGCCGACTGGCGCGTGTCGCCGACAGGGTTCCCGTTTCACGTCGCTGAGCTCGAAGGAACGCTCGACGACCCCGCCGTCGCGGCCGCGCGGGTGCCCGTATGCGACCTTGGCTTCCTGCGGTCGCCGTACCTGACGCCCGACGGCGCGGTGGGGTTCCGCTGCCCGGCCGAGCCCCCCGCGCAGTATCTCCGCAAGGGCGGCAAGGAGGCCAACATCGAGGGGCGTCGATGCGTATGCAACGCCCTCCTCGCGGCGGCCGGGTTCCCTCAGCGCCGCCCCGGGGGCGCCACCGAGCCTCCGATCGTCACGGCGGGGCATGACCTGGCCCCTGTCGCGGCGATCGCACGGCGTGCGGGGCGTGCCGATGGTGGCTACAGCGCCGAGGACGTCGTCGCGCACCTGCTCGCCGGGCACGCCAGCGTGCCGAGCCGTCACTCGATGGCGGTCGTGCCTTCGTAGAGGCCGAACCTGCTGCCATCGGGAGCTGTGGAACGTCGCCTGAGCCGTGACGCCAACTGCCCCTCGTAGGCCCTGTGACCGGACCATACTGGGCTCATGAGGACTTCGGTCCGACTCGTGGTCGCCCTGGTGGCCCTGCTCGTGGCGGGGTCGGGATGCACCGGCCAGGGACCGCCCACGCCGACGCCGGATCCCGTCTCCACCGCGGGCTCGAGCTCACCGTCCGCGCCGTCGACGACCGCCTCGTCGGGGACCACGTCGGTGACGCCGCCATCCACGACGACGTCCGGGCCGTCGACCACGGTCCCGGCCCCCCGGGCATCGACGACGTCGCCCCCCCCGCCATCGACGACGTCGCCCCCCCCGCCGTCGTGGACGTCCACAGCTGTGCCGACCGTCGCCTGCGCGATCCCGTCCTGGCTGCTCGGCCACGACGTGACGAGTGTGTCGAGCACCAAGGTCGTCGCGTTGACCTTCGACGCCGGGTCGAGCAACGCGGCGGTGTCGAGCATCCTCGACACCCTCGGACGGACCGGAACCCCCGCGACGTTCTTCCTCACCGGCACCTGGGCGCAGACCTACCCGTCCGACGCCCGACGCATCTCCGACCGGTTCCCCATCGGCAACCACTCGATGACCCATCCGGACTTCACGACCCTGAGCGAGGCCGCCATGCGCGACCAGCTCGACCGTGCCCGGACGGCGATCCTCGCCGCGACGGGTCAGGACCCGCGCCCGTACTTCCGGTTCCCCTTCGGCGCCGTGAACAACCAGGCGATCGCCGTCGTCAACGCTCGCTGCTACGTCCCGTTCCGCTGGACGGTCGACACCCTCGGCTGGAAGGGCACATCGGGCGGCATGAGCGTGACGGAGGTCCGCGACCGGGTCCTGGGCGGCGTCAGCAACGGGGCCATCGTGCTCATGCACGTCGGCGCCAACCCGGACGACGGCACGACGCTCGACGCCGACGCGCTCCCCTCGGTCATCACGGGCCTGCGCGCCGCCGGCTATCGGCTCGTGACCCTTGAGATGCTCCTCGGCCGCGACCCGTGACGCGGACCTGACCGCGCCTGAGCCACGATGAACAGGGTCAGCCGCCCAGCCCCGCCCCCAGGGCGAGCCCGAGCGCCGCAGCGAGGACGGACCCGACGAGCATGACGACCGCGTGGGTGACGGCACGTCCCGACCCTTCGGCCAGCCAGAGGCGGACGCCCTCGACCGAGGCCGTGCTGAAGGTCGTGTAGCCGCCGCAGAAGCCGGTGCCCAGGATTGTGCGCACGGTGACCGCGTCGCCAGCGCTCGCGTGCGTCGCCCAGCCGACGACGAGCCCGAGCAGGAGCGAACCCGTGACGTTGACGAGGAGCGTGCCTAGCGGGAGCTGGAAACGGTTGTGGCGCCCCACGAGGGAGTCGACGACGAACCGCGTGACGGCGCCGACCCCACCGGCCAGCGAGGCGAGGAGGACGGTCATCGGGCCGCCAGCGACGAGGTCGGCCGGTGCCGGGCGATGCCGCGGACGAGGAGAAAGCCCCCGGCGGACGCGAGCACTCCGAGGACGACCGAGGCGACGGCATACGCCGGGCCCGTGAGCGGGTGGGTCAGAGTCGTGATGCCGACCGTCTCGACGGCGAGCGTGCTGTAGGTCGTGTAGCCGCCGAGGACACCGGTCCCGAGGGTGAGCCGCGCCCGGCGGCGCCACCCGGTGTCCGGACCGCTTCGCGAGAGGCCTTCGAGGAGCGCGCCGAGGACGAAGGCGCCCGTCACGTTGATGGCGAAGGTCGTCCAGGGCCACCCCCCCGACGGCGCCGGGTGACCCTGCTCGAGCAGGGAGCGTATGCCGGTCCCGAGGGCGCCGCCCAGCCCGATGAGGAGGAGCGCCACCGGGTCCTTGTGGGTGGGCCGTCCGGTCACGCCGGCTCGTCCCACGGCGCCCGGCCGAACCAGTCGACGACCTCGAGTGGGACGACGAGAACCGGCCGATGCTGGCGGTGCGTCAGCTGCACGGAGATCGACCCGTTGATGAAGTCCGCGATCCGCGGATGCCGACCCACGTGGGTGCCGACGACGAAGACGGCCGCGTCGACCGCTCGGGCGAGGTGGGTGAGGGAGCGGTCGACGCGTCCGGCGAGATAGCGCAGCTCCCACGCGACGTCCTGCCCGGCCAGTGTCTGCGTCAGCGCGGCGCGGAGGGCTTGCTCGGTCTCGGTCCACCCGTCGCCGGCGAGGTCCGGGTCGATCGCCTCGTGGCGGACGGTCCCGTCGGCGTACTCCTCGGTTGTGAAGCGCCCGGTGTCGACGTAGGCGAAGTAGATCGTCGGGGAGGCCAAGGCACGGCCCAGCGACGCCGCCGTCAGCGCGACGAGGGGCGGCTGTCCCGGGACGACGCCGACGACGAGCGGATGGGCGGCGAAGTCGGTCAGGCGCGAGGGATCGGGCTGCGGCGGAATGCGTTCGGGAGCCATCGACGAGGTCCTCCAGCGGGCGGGCGGCCCGACGTCAGCGGTTGGTCTTGTCCTCGTCGGGGATCAGGATGTTGAGGCCCCACGAGACGACCGTGATGATGAGGGCGCCGACCACCGCGTCCCAGAAGAAGTGGTCGATGCGGAAGGCCAGCCCGAGCGGTTTGGCGATCCACTCGGTGATCTGCAGCATGAACGCATTGACGATGAAGGTGAAGAGCCCCAGCGTCAGCACGATGGCGGGGAAGGCGAGGACCTTGACGACCGGCTTGATGACGGCGTTGACGAGACCGAAGAGGAGCGCCACGAGGACGACCGTGACGATCTTCGACGTCCACGCCGCCGGCGCCTGGCCGCTCTGGGTCTGGAAGCTCAGCCCGGGGACGACAAGGGTTGCGACCCAGAGCGCGACGGCGTTGACGCCGATCCTCGTGAGGAGCTTCATGGCGTCATGCTTGCACGTACGCGCAGCAGGCGCACTGACCGCGCCGCGACGGACCTCCTAGAGTTGAGCAGCATGAGCGATGACGACGGCACGCCCGTCCGGCTCCGCGACGCCCTCGACGCCGTGCCCGCTTACGTCCCCGGCAGACCACTGGCCACGCCGACCGGGATGAGGGCATACAAGCTGTCGAGCAACGAGAACCCGTACCCGCCGCTCCCCAGTGTCCTGAAGGTCATCCGCGACGCGGCGGGCTCCGTGAACCGGTACCCGGACATGGCGGTCACCGCGTTGACGGACCGGCTCGCCGAGGCGCTCGCCGTCGACCCCAGCTGCATCGCGACCGGCACCGGGTCCGTCGGCGTCCTCGGTCAGGTCATCCAGGCGGCCTGTGACCCCGAGGACGAGGTCGTCTTCGCGTGGCGCAGCTTCGAGGCCTACCCGATCGTCACGGCGCTCGCCGGTGCTCGCGCGGTCATGGTGCCCGTCGACGAGCAGGGCCGGCACCGGCTCGGCGCCATGGCCGATGCCGTCACCGACCGTACGAAGGTCGTTCTCGTCTGCTCGCCGAACAACCCGACCGGGCCGGCCGTCGGGCAGGGCGAGCTCGACGCCTTCCTCGCGCGCGTCCCCGAGCGCGTCCTCGTCGTCGTCGACGAGGCCTACCTCGAGTTCGTCACCTCCCCGGACCGTCTCGACGCCCTCGCCCTGTGGCACAAGTACCCCAATGTCGTCGTCCTGCGGACGTTCTCGAAGGCATACGGGCTCGCCGGCCTGCGGGTCGGGTATGCCGTCGCGCACCCGGTGGTCGCCACGGCCCTGCGGAAGACGGCCGTGCCGTTCGGGGTCAACACGATCGCCCAGGCTGCGGCCGTCGCGAGCCTGGACGCCGAGGATGAGCTCGTCGTCCGGGTCAAGGACATCGTCGCCGAACGGGACCGCGTCGCGGCCGCCCTGCGGGCCCAGGGATGGCAGATCCCGACGGCCGACGGCAACTTCGTGTGGTTGCCCGTCGGCGAGCGGTCCGCGGACCTCGTCGCCGCGTTCGAGGCGGCCGGGCTCGCCGTCCGGGCATACGGAACCGACGGTGTCCGCGTGACCATCGGCGAGCATAAGGCCAACGACCTGCTCATCGAGGTGGCAGGCCGGTGGCACGCGGCGGGCTGACGGGCGCCGTGGCGTACGGGTAGTTTGGACCCGTAAGGCCCGAATGACCGCCTCCCGACCCGTAGGAGCGGTTCGCCAAACGCCACCCGCACCGCCGCGGAACCCTGCCCGGTGTCGGAGGGCCCGTATGCCCGGCCGCCGTCGCGACCCGACGGGGCCAGAAGGAGTGCCGACGTGAGCGAAACCGACGCCCCAGGCTTGCCCGAGCCACAGGACCTCCGCGCCGTCTCGGCGAGCGAGGGACTCGAGCTGCTCATGGCCCCCCAACGGGCCGTCCACGATGGCGGTCCCGAGATGATCCAGCTCCTCACGCCCGAGGGACAGCGCGTCCCCTCCTCGCGGCTCGACGCGATCGTCGACGAGCTCACCGACGAGGAGCTCCGCGGGTTCTACCGCGACCTCGTCCTCATCCGCCGCGTCGACGCCGAGGCGACGGCGCTCCAGCGGCAGGGCGAGCTGGGCATCTGGGCGAGCCTGCTCGGACAGGAGGCGGCCCAGGTCGGCTCGGGCCGGGCGCTCCGGCCGCAGGACTACGCGTTTCCCACGTACCGAGAACACGGGGTCGCGTGGTGTCGCGGCCTCGACCCTCTCAACCTTCTCGGTCTCTTCCGCGGGGTCACGCACGGCGGCTGGGACCCGAACGAGCACAACTTCCACCTCTACACGATCGTCATCGGCGCCCAGACACTGCACGCGACCGGCTACGCCATGGGCGTCGCCAAGGACGGCGACGTCGGCACGGGCGACCCGGACCGCGACATGGCCGTCATCGCCTACTTCGGCGACGGCGCGACGAGCCAGGGCGACGTCTCGGAGTCCTTCGGCTTCGCCGGCGTCCACAACGCCCCCATCGTCTTCTTCTGCCAGAACAACCAGTGGGCCATCTCCGAGCCGAACTACCGCCAGACACGGGTGCCGCTCTACAAGCGGGCGAGCGGCTTCGGCTTCCCCGGCCTGCGGGTCGACGGCAACGACGTCCTCGCCGTGTATGCCGTGACACACCTCGCCCTCGACCACGCCCGCTCCGGCCAGGGGCCCGTGCTCGTCGAGGCGTTCACGTACCGGATGGGGGCGCACACGACGTCCGACGACCCGACGAAGTACCGCGTCTCCGCGGAGGTCGAGGTGTGGAAGCACCGCGACCCCATCCTGCGGTTCAAGGCGTGGCTCGCCCACGAGGGCAAGGCCGACGGGGAGTTCTTCGACCAGGTCGACCGGGAGGCCGAGCAGCTCGCGACGCGCGTCCGCGAGGGATGCCTCGCAATGCCGGACCCGGCCGGGACGGAGATGTTCGACCATGTCTACGTCGAGCCGCACCCGCTCATCGACAAGGAACGCGCCGAGTTCCTGGCGTACCACGCGAGCTTCGAGGAGGCGCACTCATGACCGAGACCACGCTCGCGAAGTCGCTGACCTCCGGACTGCGTGCCGCCATGGAGAACGACCCCAAGGTCATCCTCTGCGGGGAGGACATCGGCAAGCTCGGGGGCGTCTTCCGCATAACGGAGGGGCTGCAGAAGGACTTCGGCGAGGACCGGGTCATGGACAGCCCGCTGGCCGAAGCCGGCATCGTCGGCACGGCGATCGGGCTCGCCCTGCGCGGGTACCGGCCCGTCGTCGAGATCCAGTTCGACGGGTTCGTCTACCCCGCCTTCGACCACATCGTCAGCCAGGTCGCCAAGATGCCCTCGCGCTCCGGGTCGCGGATCCACCTCCCCATGGTCATCCGGATCCCGGTCGGCGGCGGCATCGGTGCCGTCGAGCACCACAGCGAGTCCAACGAGGCGTACTTCACCCACACCGCGGGGCTGCGCGTCGTCTCGCCGTCCACTCCGCACGACGGTTACTGGATGATCCAGGAGGCCATCGCGACCGACGACCCGGTCATCTTCTACGAGCCGAAGCGGCGCTACTGGGACAAGGGCGAGATCGGCGACGCGCCTGACCTCGGCCTCCATGACGCCCGCGTATGCCGTGAAGGCACCGACGCGACCGTCCTCGCCTACGGGCCCATGGTGAAGACCTGCCTCCAGGCCGCCGAGGCGGCCGCGGAGGAGGGAACGTCCGTCGAGGTGGTCGACCTGAGGTCGCTGAGCCCGCTCGACCTGGACACCATCACCGGGTCCGTCGAGAAGACCGGACGGTGCATCGTCGTCCACGAGGCGCCCGTCTTCGGCGGTCTCGGTGCGGAGATCGCCGCCGAGGTCCAGGCGCGGTGCTTCTACCACCTCGAGTCGCCGGTCCTGCGCGTCGGCGGCTACGACGTGCCCTACCCGCCGAGCCGGCTCGAGGAGGAGTTCCTCCCCGACCTCGACCGCGTGCTCGACGCCGTCGACCGTTCCCTCGCCTACTGACCGGAGTCGCGAAGAGCCATGTCTGTCAAGGAGTTCAACCTGCCCGACCCCGGCGAGGGGCTCACCGAGGCGACCATTGTCACGTGGAAGGTCAAGGAGGGCGACGAGGTCCGCGTCAACGACATCGTCGTCGAGGTCGAGACGGCGAAGTCGCTCGTCGAGCTGCCCATCCCCTTCGCCGGTCGCGTCGAGGCCCTCCTCGTCCCCGAAGGCCGCGAGGTCCCTGTCGGGACGCCGATCATCGCCGTCGACACGGCACCCGGCGCGTCTGAGCCGCCTGCCGCCCTCGCCACGTCGGCGGTCACGGCGGGCGAGGAGATCGAAGAGGGCAAGATCGGCGGGACGACGTCGACCGGACGGACGGCCGTCCTTGTCGGCTACGGCGTCAAGCAGACCGAGGCGAAACGGCGTCCGCGCACCCAGCCGGCCCCCGCCGAGCCGGTCCCGACGGCCGACATCCCACCGCTGGGCTCACGGCACCAGGAGAAGCTCAACCCGGTCGTCGTGTCGCCGAAGGCCGCCGTCGAGGCGGCGGTCCCGGCACCCGTCTCGACGGGCGTCGCCACGACGACAGGTCCGCGGCCGCTCGCCAAGCCCCCCGTCCGCAAGCTCGCCAAGGACCTCGGCGTCGACCTGGCATCGGTGACCGGCACGGGTGGCGAGGGGATCATCACCCGCGAGGACGTTCTCGCCTCGTCCTCGCGTGCGGCGAGCGTGACGGCCACCGGGCCGGCATACGGAACGGGCGTCCCGGCATACGGAAGGGGCGCCGGCGTCCAGGACCGTGGGGAGACACGCACCCCCGTGGCCGGTGTCCGCAAGGTGACCGCCGAGGCCATGGTGCGGTCGGCGTTCACGGCGCCTCACGTCACCGAGTGGCTCACCATCGACGTGACCGCGACGATGGACCTCCTGGAGCGGCTCAAGCGGGACAGCGAGTTCCGTGACCTCAAGGTCACGCCCCTGCTCATCCTCGCCAAGGCCATGTGCATCGCGGTCCGGCGCCACCCGGCCATCAACGCGAGCTGGGACGAGGCGTCCCAGGAGATCGTCACCAAGGGTTACGTCAACCTCGGCATCGCCGCGGCCACCCCCCGCGGCCTCATCGTCCCCAACGTCAAGGACGCCGACCTCCTGCCGCTCGCCGACCTCGCGCGCGCCATCGCGGATCTCACGGCAACGGCGCGCGAGGGTCGTACCCAGCCCGCCGACATGGCTGGCGGGACGATCACCATTACGAACGTCGGAGTCTTCGGCGTCGACAGCGGCACGCCGATCCTCAACCGCGGAGAGTCGGCCATCATGGCCCTCGGGGCCGTTCGCCGGATGCCATGGGTCGTCACCGGGTCCGACGGCACCGAGTCGGTCGAGCCCCGGTGGGTCACGCAGCTGGCGATGTCGTTCGACCATCGCCTCGTCGACGGCGAGCTCGGGTCCAGGTACCTCGCCGACGTCGCGGCCATCCTGTCCGACCCGACGAGGGCCCTCGTCTGGGGTTGACCCGTGGGTTGTCTCAGCCGGAGCCCCGCCCTACCTCCGGCAGACAACGTGGAGCACCCGGAACGTTCACCGGGATCGCTCGCCGGCGCGACCTACCGCCTGGTACTGGTCGTGATCACGACCAGTACCAGGCGGTAGGTCAGGCTCTGGGCGGGGGTGTATGCCGCCGCGCCGGCGACCCGGGCATCCGACCCCGCGTGCCGGAGACTGGACGCGCTGGACGGGTCCCGCAGCCGTGGTGGGAGAGTGTGGCTGAGTACCCCAGCCGGGACGGTGCGACGGACCACAGCCTCGAACGTGGCCGTGTCGGCACCCACGCTCCCGACGACGACCGACCCTGTCCGTCACGAGCCCGAAAGGCGTCGACATGACCACCCACCGGATCGAGCAGCGGCGCGCGCTGCGCACCGCCGCGCC
>JAJXUB010000006.1 GCA_021783215.1 Actinomycetes bacterium
ATCGAGCGGACCGTCCCGCATGAGCCGTCCAACCCGGACACCGGCGCCCCGCCGGAGTCGCCGGCCGTCACGGGGGCCGCCGAGACGACCGCCACGACGACACAGGACGGGGAGCAGGCATGAGCGCCGACCTGAGCACGTCCTACCTCGGCCTGGACCTCTCCGGCCCGGTCATCGCCTCGGCATCGCCCCTGACGGGCCGCCTCGACGGCCTCGTCGCCCTCGAGGACGCCGGCGCGTCGGCGGTCGTTCTCCCCTCGCTGTTCGAGGAGGAGGTCGAGGCCGAGGAGATGGCCTTCCACGAGGCGCTCGAGGCCGGCTCCGGCATCGGGCCGGAGTTCGACTCCCTCCTGCCGGAGGTCACCATGCCGGAGCTGGGCGTCGACCGCCACCTCATGCGGGTCGAGGCGGCCAAGAAGGCCGTCGGCATCCCCGTCATCGCCTCGGTCAACGCGACGCACACGGGGTCGTGGGAGCGGTACGCCGGCCTCCTCGCCGAGGCCGGTGCGGACGCGTTGGAGCTGAACCTCTATGCCGTCGCCGCGGACCCCTCCCAGTCGGCCGCGGACGTCGAGGCACGCTACCTCGACGTCATCCGCGAGGTGAAGGCGGCGGTGAAGGTGCCCCTTGCCGTCAAGCTGAGCCCGTTCTTCAGCTCGTTCGCGCACTTCGCCGCCGCGGCCGCGGACGCTGGCGCCGACGGCCTGGTCATCTTCAACCGGTTCTACGCACCGGACCTCGACCTCGAGACCCTCGACGTCGTCTCGAAGGTGTCCCTGTCGCACGCCAGCGAGATGCGCCTGCCGATGCGGTGGACCGGCATCCTGCGCTCGCAGCTGCCGGGCACGTCCATCGCCCTGACCTCGGGCGTCCACACGGGCGCCGACGTCGCCAAGGCCATCGCCGTCGGTGCGACGGTCGCGTGCACGACGTCGGCCGTCGTCCGGGACGGCGCCAACGCGCTTCGCCACATGCTCGACGGGCTCACGGCGTGGCTCAGCGAGCACGAGTACGACTCGGTCGCGCAGCTGCGCGGCTCGGTCTCCGCCACGTCCGCCGCCGACCCGGGCGCCTACGAGCGGTCGCAGTACATCCAGATCATCACCTCGCTCAACGCCAAGCGCTGACGGACGGGCGCTTCCGCAGGCCCCCCGCGGCCGGTCAGGCGCGCGGGTGGGCCTGCGCGTATGACGCGCGGAGCCGCTCGATGGAGACATGCGTGTAGATCTGGGTCGTCGCCAAGGAGGCGTGCCCGAGGAGCTCCTGGACCAGGCGCAGGTCGGCACCGCCTTCAAGGAGATGCGTCGCGGCCGAGTGCCTCAGCCCGTGCGGGCCGAGATCGGGGGCGCCGGGAACCGCCTCGACAACGGCGTGGACGGTGCGCCGAGCCTGGCGCACGTCGAGCCGACCCCCCCGGGCGCCGAGGAAGAGGGCCGGTCCGGACCCGTCCCGGACCAGGCGTGGCCGCCCGTCCGCGAGCCAGTCCGTCACCGTCTGAGCGGCGGGGATCCCCAGGGGCACCGTGCGCTCCTTGGCTCCCTTGCCGAGGACGCGGACGACGCGAGCGCCGAGGTCAACGTCGTCGATGTCGAGGCCGACCAGCTCGCCGACGCGGATGCCCGTCGCGTAGAGGAGCTCGACGACGGCACGGTCGCGCAGGGCAACCGGGTCACCGTCATCGGCCATGACGCCGGCGACGTCCATCACACGCTCCGCCTCGGCGCGGGTGAGCACGCCCGGCAGGGTCCGGTTCCGGCGTGGGGACGTCAGCCGGACCGACGGGTCTGTCGCCATGAGCCCGGCCCGATGCGCCCACCGACAGAAGCTCCTGGCCGCCGCCGCGTGCCGGGCGATCGTCGAGCGGGCCGCCCCGGAGGATGCGGCGTCGGTGAGCCACGCCCTGAGGTCCGCCAGGGTGATCTCGCGTGGGTCGCGCGTTCCCGTCTCGGCCTCGAGGTGGTCGAGCAGGGCCGTGACGTCACCGACATAGGCGCGGACCGTGTGGTCGGACCGTCCGCGCTCGCTGCGCAGGTGGCGTGCGAAGGCGGCGACCGACACGTCCTCGGGGAGACGGGTGAGCGGGCCGGCGGGGTTCGCATCGGACGGCATGTCGTCCACGGTCGCACGCCGGCGCGGACGTTGTGCGCATTCAGGCCCGCAGCCCCGTCGGTGTCTTCTGCCACCCGTCGCCGCGACGCCGGATGACCGCGTCCTCCTCGAGCCGGGTCAGCGTGGCCAGCACGTCGGCGACGGGCAGGCCGGTGCCGTCGACGAGCGTGTCAAGCCCGACGGCGGCGCGGACGGGGATGACGCCGAACACCGTCCGGTCGGCGTCGCTCCAGCGTTGGTCGATGTCGTCGACGTGGATGGTGTCGGCCGTGTCGGGTCCGATGTCCCCGAAGAGGTCGACGGCCTCCGCGGCGCTGGTGACGAGGGCGGCGTCGGTGTTGCGCAGGAGCGCGTGGCAGCCGGCGGAGACGGGCGAGGTCACGGGCCCCGGTACGGCGCCGACCGGTCGTCCGAGCGCCCGCGCGTGCCGCGCCGTGTTGAGCGACCCTGACCGCAGGCCGGCCTCGACGACGAGCGTGCCACGGGTCAGCGCGGCGATGAGCCGGTTCCGCGAGAGGAACCGCTGGCGCAGCGGCAACGACCCCGGAGGCAGCTCGGTCACGACGGCGCCCGTCCTCGCGATCTCGGCCAGGAGGTGGGCGTGCGCCGCCGGATACACCCGGTCGATACCGCACGCGAGGAGCGCGACCGTCGTCCCGCCGCCGGCGAGGGCTCCCTCGTGTGCCGCCCCGTCGATCCCGAACGCCGCACCCGAGGTCACGGTGAACCCGCGGTCGGCGAGCCCGACGGCGATGTCGCGGGTGACGTCGAGCCCGTATGCCGTCGCCGCCCGTGACCCGACGACCGAGGCGGACCGACGCATCGCCTCGGCGAGGTCGACGTCCCCCCGGACCCAGACGCAGTGCGGAGGTGTCACGAGGTCGTCGACGCCGGTCGGCCACTCCGCGTCGGCCGGCGTGAGGATCCGGGCACCTAAGGCGGCGGCCATCTCCTCCTGCCGCTCGACGTCGGCTCGGCGGGCGCGCTCGGCCACGGCCTCCCCGACGGCAAGCACCCCGGCCCGCGCCCGGGTGAGTGCCTCGACGTGGCCGAGCTCCCGGATGGCCGCCCACGCGGCGACGAAGGGCCCGGCCAGGGCCGCCGTACCGGGGACGTCGGCGGCCGGCTCGAGCGCCGTGGCCCAGGCGATCCGCGCCCCCCGGTCGGTCAGAAGGGCTATCTCGGTCATGCCGGCTCCTCATCCACACCACTCATGCGGCGGTCTCGATCCTCATCTGAAGGGCGGCCCCGACGTCGCCGGAGCCGGGCACGGTGCGGCCGGCCAGGTCGGCGAGCGTCCAGGCGAGGCGAAGGACCCGGTCGTACCCGCGGAGGGTCAGCGCGCCACGGTCGAGCCTGTGGTCGGCCTCGGCGAGCGCCCGACGCGGCGGCCGCCACCGGGCCTGGCGGAGGATGGGGCCGGGAACACGCCCGTTGACCCGCTGGCCGATCTCCGACCACCGCGCGAGCTGGACCTCTCTGGCGCGCGCAACCCGGCCGGCGACGACCTCGCTGGGCTCCCCTGGCGGGCCGCCGAGGTCAGCGCGGCTGACTCGGCCGACGGCGACCCGGATGTCGACCCGGTCCATGAGCGGCCCGGTGAGACGGGCGGCATACCGTCGCAGCTCCAGGGTGCTGCACCGACATTCGGCGCCGGTGCCGACCGCGTTTCCGCACGGGCAGGGGTTCGTCGCGAGGATGAGCTGGAAGGCAGCGGGGTACTCGACCGTGCTCAGCGCCCGCCCGATGACGACGTGACCGCTCTCGAGCGGCTGCCGGAGCGCCTGGAGCACCGACGTCGCGAACTCACCCGCCTCGTCGAGGAAGAGCACGCCGTGATGGGCTCGGCTGATCTCCCCGGGGCGGATGACCGGCGCCCCGCCGCCGATGAGCGCCGCCTGCGAGGAGGAGTGGTGCGGGGCCACGAACGGCGGCCGCGTCGGCAGGGCCCGGACGGCGCCGGGCAGCCCGTGGATGGACCGGATCGCCTGGACCTCGAGGGCCTCGTCACGCGTCAGCGGAGGTAGCACCGTGACGAGCCGTTCGGCGAGCATCGTCTTGCCCGCTCCCGGAGGGCCCTTGAGGAGCAGGTGATGGCCACCGGCGGCGGCGAGCTCGAGGGCGAGCCGGGCTCGGTGCTGGCCGACGACGTCGGCGAGGTCGACGCCTCGTTCATCGGCGACGTCGACGGCGCCGGGCACGTCGACCGTCGGCCAGGGCCGGCCCGATGCGACGGCCGCGTAACCGGTCAGGACGTCCTCGAGGGAGCGGACGGCGTGAACCGTGACGCCCTCGACGAGACGCGCCTCGCCCGAGTTGTCCGCCGGCACGACGACGGTCCGTATGCCGCCTCGCACCGCGGCGAGCACGCTCGGCAGGATGCCACGGACCGGCCGGACGCTTCCGTCGAGCCCGATCTCGCCGAGATGGCAGACGCCCTCGGCCATGTGCGGGAGGGCCCCACGGGCAACGAGGACGGCGACGGCGATCGGCAGGTCAAAGCCGGTGCCGTGCTTGGGCAGCGACGCCGGCGAGAGGTTGACGGTGACACGGATCTGGGACCACTGGCCCTCGATGGAGGACGCCGCCGCCTTGATCCGGTCGGGGGCCTGGGCGATCGCCTTGTCGGGCAGGCCGCCGATGGTGAACGCCGGCAGGCCCGGACCGATGTGGGCCTCGACGTCGACGAGGGTGCCGACGAGCCCGGTCAGGGCGACCGAGCGGGTGCGGCCGAACCGGGCCGCCATCAGCCGACCCCGACGAGATGGCGCAGCTGCGGGCGGCAGCCGGGACGTCGGAGGATGCCGATGACATCGATGCGGACCACCTCGGCGCGTTCGTCGTGCGAGTGCAGCCACGCGCCGGCCAGCCGCCGCAGCCGCAGCTGCTTGCGCCACGTGACGGCCTCCACGGGGTCACCGAACCGCAGGCTCGTGCGCGTCTTGACCTCGCAGACAACCAGGGCGTCGCCGTCCCGGGCGACGATGTCGATCTCCCCCTGGTCGCACCGCCAGTTCCGGTCGACGACGCTCATGCCGCGCCGCGTCAGGTAGTCGACGGCGAGCCCCTCGCCCCACCGCCCCACCGCGCGCCGGGGGTCCTCCCCTGCGTTCATCGCTCCACCTCGCCCGTCGTCTGCCGTCCACGGCGATCGTCATGTCTGGCGGTGGGCGGGCGCAGCGGGTAGCGGCGAACCTGTGGACAACGGCATACCGGCCGGGCTGGTTGTGGACGGATCGCCCACTCGCCGGCGTGCGCGGCCCTCTCGCCGGCGGCCTTCCGCCCGACGGCTGGAGGTCACGGTGCCGGCTGGCGGCAGGCGCGGACCTCGACCGGACGGGGGCGGCGGTTCGGCCGGGGCGGCGGGGCGCCGCGGCGGCGGCGGCTCAGAACTCGCTGGAGCTCTCCGGTACCTGCAGCTCGGGCTTGGCGAGCTCCTCGACGTTGACGTCCTTGAACGTCACGACGCGAACCTGCTTGACGAACCTTGCCGGCCGGTAGATGTCCCACACCCACGCGTCCTGCATCGTCACGTCGAACCACACGTCAGCGCCGTCGCCGCGGACCTTCACGTCGACGGAGTTGCACAGGTAGAACCGCCGCTCGGTCTCGACGACGTGGGTGAACAGCCCGACGACGTCGCGGTACTCCCGGTAGAGGGCCAGCTCCGCCTCCGCTTCGTACTTCTCGAGGTCCTCGGCGCTCATCCTGCGGTCTCCATGTGCTCGACGACGGGCTCCACCATGGGCTCGGTCACCGTCCCATCATCCCCCAGCGGCAGCCGCCAGGACCGCCGGTGGTGGACGCACGGCCCCTGCACGCGGAGCGCCGCGAGATGCTCGGGCGCCCCGTAGCCCTTGTTGACCTCCCACCCGTATGCCGGGTGCTCGATCGCCAGCGCCACCATCATCCGGTCCCTGGTCACCTTGGCGAGGACGGAGGCCGCCGCGACGGAGGAGCACGTCAGGTCGGCCTTGATCCTCGTCGCCACCGGTGGGGTGCTGGCCCCGGGATGCCCTCCGGCGAAGGCGAGCAGCCCGACCTCGGTGGGGGCGGTGAGCCAGTCGTGGTTGCCGTCGAGGATGACGAGGTCGGGCACGATGCCGGCGTCGGCGATCCCGGCGAGCGCGCGCCCCCCCGCGAGGCGCAGCGCGGCGATGATCCCCACGGCGTCGATCTCGCCCGCAGAGGCGTGGCCGACGGCATACGCACGCGCCCAGCGCTCGATCCGGGGGACCAGCCGTTCCCGGTTGGCCGGCGTGAGGAGCTTGGAGTCCTTGACGCCGCGGGGGGCCGAGCGGCTCGCCTCGTCGATGACGACGACGCCGACGCTGACGGGGCCGGCGAGCGCCCCCCGGCCGACCTCGTCCATGCCGGCGAGGAGCCGGTGGCCGTCCCGCTGGAGGGCGCGCTCGACCCTCAGCGAGGGTCGCCGGGAGCGGGGCGAGGCGGGCATCGGCTAGCGAGTCGCGGTCGCCTTGGGCGCCGGAACGGACCCGAAGGTCAACGGGTAGTCCGACAGCCAGGCGAACCGGTTGAGCGGCCAGACGATGGCGAAGGCCCTCCCCGTGACGTCGCTGATGGGCACGGAGCCCTCCTTGCCCGTCCCGCTGGGGTCGTGGTAGCGGGAGTCCTCGGAGTCGCCGCGGTTGTCGCCCATCACCCAGATCTTCCCGGCGGGCACGGTGATATCGAAGCGGATGCTGCTCGGAACGGCGCCGGCCTTGACGTACGGCTCGTTGAGGGGGCTCCCGTTGACCGTGAGCCGTTGCTGGGTGTCGCAGCAGACGACGTGGTCGCCAGGCAGGCCGATGACGCGCTTGATGAGGTGGTCGTCCGTCGGGCTCGGGAGGATGCCGACGAAGGTCAGCGCGTCACGGACGGCGTTGACGATGGGTCCCCGGTCGCGCCGCGGCATGGCCTCGAGCCAATGGCCAGGGTCCGAGAAGACGACGACATCGCCGCGGTGGAGGGAGATCGGGTTCGGCGTCAGCTTGTTGACGAGCACGCGGTCGTTGACGAGGAGGGTGTCCTCCATCGACCCCGACGGGATCCAGAACGCCTGGACGAGCCACGTCTTGACGACGAAGGAGAGCGCGAGCGCCATCGCGACGACGATGACGAACTCCTTGACGGCGGCACCGACCCCGGACCCCTGTCGAGCGGCAGGGCCCTTCCCCGACCCGGGCGCCGTCTGCTGCTCGGCCGGCTCCGCGGTGAGGTCGTCGGCGGGCTCGGAGGGCTCGTCGCGCAGCGTCTCGGAGTCCGTCACCGAACATGCTCCCGTCTGGTCGTCCCCGGCATACCCGGCCGGTTGCGGTCCTGCACAGGCCCGCCGTGGCGGTCCACGACCCGGTAGGCGGGCCCTCGTCCGAAGCCTGTCACGACGTGCCCGCCGCGGCGGGCACCGCCGCGAAGGCGTCGGACCGCCCTATGGTGCCAAACCTTCCTGGAGGCCAGTACCGCAGGACCACGCGACCGAGGACGTCATCGAGGGGAACCATCCCGCCGCCGGGGTCGCCGAGATGGGCGCGGGAGTCCGCGGACGCGGGCCGGTTGTCGCCCATGACCCAGAGGTCACCGGCGGGGACGAGGACGTTGAACGCGACATCGCTGGGCCTGGTACCGGTGATGACGTACGGCTCGGTGACCGGCGCGCCGTTGACGGTCAGCCGTCCCGAGGCGTCGCAGCACACGACGTGGTCGCCGGGCAGGCCGATGACCCGCTTGAGGTAGTCCTTCTCCCCGAGGTCTATCCCCAGAGCCTTGGCCAGCGCGTGCAGCGTCGACCCGATGAGCCCGGCGGTGACGGGCGGCGCCAAGGACGGGCCGCCGAACGCCGTCGTCCCGTCGAAGACGACGATGTCCCCGCGCTGAAGGTCACGCCCACCGTGGAGCCGGTCGACGAGGACCCGGTCCGCGGGCATGACCGTGTTCTCCATCGACCCGGAGGGGACGTAGAAGCTCTGGACGAGGAAGGCGCGCACGAGGAGGACGGTGACGAGGGCCGCGACGACCTCCACAAGCCGCCTCACGCCCCGTCGCCGACGGCGAGCAGGCGTGGCCGGGGCGGCGTCGCCGGGGCGATCGCCGCTGCTCACGGTCGTGGACATGGTCGGCAGAGCCTAACCGCGCGAGCCGAGTGGAGGCGCACCGTGCCGGACTGCGCGGCCCGGGAGGCAGGCGCCGTCACTCAGCGGGCGGACGGTTCGCGGCGCTCCTTGATCTTGGCGGCCTTGCCGCGCAGGTCACGCAGGTAGTACAGCTTGGCACGCCGGACGTCTCCGCGCGTGACGATCTCGACCTTGTCGATGATCGGGGTGTGGAGCGGGAAGGTCCGCTCGACGCCGACGCCGAAGGACACCTTGCGGACGGTGAACGTCTCGCCGATGCCGCCGCCGTGGCGCCGGATGACGACGCCCTGGAAGACCTGGATGCGGGACCGCGTGCCCTCGATGACCTTGACGTGCACCTTGACGGTGTCACCGGGACGGAAGTCCGGAAGGTCGCCCTTGACCTGGGCCGCGTCGATCGCGTCGAACCGCTGCATGATGCGCTGCTTCCTCGTCGGTGCCACAGGCCGCCCACGGATGGTTGTCTTGCACGATGTCGGTGCCGTCCCGCCGACCGCATGCCTTGCGGCACTCCCCCTGTGGCGGGGGCCGAACACGTCGGGATGCGAGGAGCAAGTCTGCCAGAGGGCCCCGGCATAGGGAAATCGCCCGGCCCCCCACCACGTAGGGTGACCGCGTGGATCGAGGACGCGCACTGCCCGGGCCGACCGCCGGCACGCCGGAACGGCTTGCCGGGTCGATGCGGCGGACGACGAGCCTCGACCTGTCCCGCCCACGTGGTCCGGCCGGTCCGGTCGAGGTCGTCGGACGCGGCCGGGACGTCCGCACCGGCGGGGACGGCAGCGCGACGGTGACGGCGTCCGCGCTCGTCCGGCTCACCGTGAGCCCCGCAGGGCGTGTCACCCGGCTCCGCGCCCACCCCCGCTCCCCCGGGCTGGACCATCTCGTCGGACGCAGGGCCGTCGTCGGATGGCGGACCGGCCTGTGGCGGCATCTGCGGGCCGAGCAGGACGCCGGCACGGTCCTCCACCTCCTCCTCGACGACCTTCCCGGCGGCATGATCATCGGCGGGTTCACCCGCCATGTGGAGGAGGCGGAGCTGGCCCGGTCCGCGCCGGGACCCGTGAGCGAGCCGGGGCGCCCGCTCGACGTCTGCGCCGGATGGGCGGCCGAGTCGCGCGCCGCCCGTGAGCTGGACCGGACCGGCAGCCCTCCGCCGCCGGCCACCAGGCCCGCGCCGTCGCTCGTCTCGCCCGAGGACGCGACGGGCTGGCACACCGTCCCGGCGCTGCCTCGCTTCGGGATCGGCCGCCGTCGGCGGCTGGACGTCGTGCTCGACGGCCCCGACATCCTCGTCGAGGCGATGTTCCGGGACAGCTTCCTCGACGCCGACGGAGGCGAGCAGGTCCTCCACGAGTACGTCGTCCACGCAACGGTCGACGGGGTCGACGGGACCCTCCGGGAGATTCGGGCAGAGCCGCATGTCCTCCCCCACGAGGAGTGCCCCGTCGCCGCCGTGTCGGTTCGGGCTCTTCGGGGGGCACCGGTGAGCTCGCTGCGGGACCGCGTCTCGGCGGAGCTCTTCGGCCCGACGACGTGCACGCACCTCAACGACGTCGTCCGCGGCCTCGCCGACGTGCCGGCGCTGGTCGGCATACCGTGAGAGGGTGACCGTCAACCCGGGCTGGTCCGTCGCCCTCGCCCTGCTCATCCTCATGGCGGTCTCCGTCGGCGCGTATACCGTCGGCCGGCTGCCCAACATCGGGCAGACCGTCCTCGCCGGGACCCGCGCCATCCTCCAGCTGAGCCTCGCCGCCCTCGTCATCGCCGCCGTCATCACGCACCTGTGGGCCTCGATCCTGTTGGTGTGCCTCATGTTCGCGATCGCCGTGGGGACGACGACGCGTCGGGTCGACGCCCGGGCGTCGTGGCCCTGGGTGGCGCTGGCGATGGCCTGCGGGCTTCTGCCCGTGCTCGTCGTCGTCGTCGCGACGCGGACCGTCCCGCTCACCGGCATCGCCGTCGTGCCCATCGCCGGGATCCTCATCGGGAACACGATGAACGCCCACACGCTCGTCGGGCGCCGGACGTTCGCCGCCCTCCGCGAGGAGAGGGGACAGCTCGAGGCGGGCCTGTCGATCGGGCTGCCGCGGCCGCTCGCCATCGCCGAGGTCATCCATCGGCGCGTACCCGAGGCCCTCATCCCGGGGCTTGACCAGGTGCGCACCGCCGGTGTCGTCACGCTTCCGGGGGCGTTCATCGGTGTCATGCTCGGAGGAGGGACGCCGGCGCAGGCTGCTGCCGCCCAGCTCCTCGTCCTCTTCGGCGTCATGTCGGCCCAGACCGTGACGGCCGTCGTCGGCGAACGCCTCATCTGCGCCGGGCGGCTCCTGCCGGCCGACCTCGTCGTGTCGCTGCCGCACTGACGCGACGGACCACGGGGAGTTCCGCCGAGTCGGATGTCGCCGTCAGGGCCTGCGTTTGACGGCTGAGACGATCTCGGAGCGAGGGCCCGCCGTCTCGTCGGCCCCGCCCCGGACGACGCGATAGCCGGCCTTCCGAAGGATCCGCTGGTGCCGGGGCGTCAGCGTCGCGGTGTCGAGCCAGAACGACGTCACCCGCTCCGGCGCCAACGACTCGGCGAACGCGAGAAGGTCACGACCGAGGCCGCGCCCCTCGAGGTCCGGCGCCACGATGAGCCGGCCAGTCTCCCAGGCGGTCTCGTCGCCGGGGCGGACCCGGCCACGGACCGAGGCGACGAGGCGCCCTCCGGAACGGACGGCATACGTATGCCACTGCTCGAGCGAGCTCGCGAGCGAGGCGACGCTCTCCCGCAGTGGCGGCAACGCCGTCGTGCCGGCGCGCTCGGCCTCGGGAAGCCAGCAGGCGCGGGTGAGGACGAGGAGCTCCGGGACGTCGGCGGGGGTGGCCGGCGAGACGAGGAGGTCGCCGAGCCCCGTCGTCGCCAGGCTCGGGTGCAGCAGGTCGGGCCGGCGAGCGGCCGTCCGCGCGCGCCGCTGGCCCAGGCGCCAGGCGGCGATCGCCGCGTGGTCGCCGGACAGCAGGACCGAGGGCACCTCACGTGGCACCCCGCCGTCGTGCCAGACGGCCGGCTTGGTGTAGACGGGGTACTCCAGGAGGCCGTCCTCGTGGGACTCCTCGACGAGGGAGTCGGCGTTGCCGATGACCCCGGGCAGCAGCCGCGCGACGGCCTCGACGATGACAAGGACGGCGGCCTCGCCGCCGTTGATGACGTAGTCCCCGAGGCTGACGAGGGTCACCGGCATCCGCTCCCGCGCGTGGTCGTAGACGCGCTCGTCGATCCCCTCGTAGCGCCCGCACGCGAAGGCCAGCCACGGCTCGCCGGCCAGCGACCGGGCCATCGCCTCGGTGAACGGCACCCCCGCGGGGCTGGGGATCATGAGGTGGGGGACCGCTCCGGCCGGTCCGGACCGGCGTATGGCGTCGAGGGACTCGGCCCACGGCTCGGGCTTCATGACCATGCCGGCGCCGCCGCCGTACGGGGTGTCGTCCACGGTCCGGTGCCGGTCGTGGGCGTGGTCCCGCAGGTCGTGGATGCGGATGTCGAGGAGCCCGCCCCGACGCGCCTGGCCGATGAGCGACTGCTCGAGCGGGGCAAGGTAGCCAGGGAAGATCGTCACGACGTCGAGGCGCACCGCTCAGCCCTCCCGGCCGAGGTCGAGCAGCCCCGGCGGGGCGTCGATGACGACCCGGCCACCGTCGACGTCGACCTCGGGGACGAGAGCCTCGACGAACGGCACGAGGGCGACGTGCCCGTCGAGGAGCCGGACGCGGAGGCGGTCCTGAGCGGTGCCCGTGTCGAGGCCCGTCACCACCCCGAGCCGTGCGCCGGCACGGTCGTATGCGGTCAGTCCGGCGAGGTCCCGCTCGTACCAGACGTTCTCGTCGCCGTCACTGTCCTGCTCGGCGAGAAGGAGCGTGCCTCTCAGCGTCTCGGCGCCGGTCCGGTCGACGACCTCGTCGAACGTGAGCAGCCAGGCGTTCGTATGAGGTCGCGCCGCGACGACGGTGAGACGGGCGGGGACCGCCGCGCCCACGGGTGCGTCGGTGGCGAAGACGGCGCCGGCCGCGAACCGGGTCGCCGGGTCGTCCGTATGCGCCTGGACGGTGACCTCGCCGTGGATCCCGTGCGGCTTGCCGATGCGGGCGACGACGGCCCGTCCGCGGTCGCCCATCATGGGGTGGGCCCGATCATGTGCTCACGGTAGGCGAGTGAGGGCGGCAGCGCTGCCCGTGCGCCGCATGGGAACCGCCGGGGTTGGCGTCAGCGGGCGCGGTCGGTGTCGACGATGTCGACCCGGACGCTCTTGCCGCCGGCGAGGGCGGAGATGACGGTCCGCAGGGCGCTCGCCGTCCGACCGGAGCGACCGATGACGCGGCCGAGATCCTCCGGGTGGACCCGGACCTCGAGGAGGTCACCGCCACGACGCATCGACTTCTCCCGGACGACGACGTCGTCCTTGTGGTCGACGATGGACGTCACCAGGTGCTCGAGCGCCTCGTCGAGCATGGCTCAGGCCTCGGCCGGCGCGGCCGGAACGGCCGTGGCCTCGGCGGGATCGGCCGTGGCGTCGGCGGGAGCGGCCGGAGCCTGCGTGGCGGCGTCGGCGGGAGCCTCGGCCTTCTTCGCGGGACGCTTCTTCGGCGTCGTCGCACCCGAGGGGTCCTCGGCGGACTTGCCGGCGGCGGAGAGGGCGGCGTCGTAGAGCTCGCGCTTGGACTTCTTGGGCTCGGCGAGCCTGAGGGTCCCCTCGGCGCCAGGTTCGCCCGTGAAGGTCTGCCAGTCACCGGTGACCTTCAGCAGCGCGAGGACGGCCTCGGTCGGCTGGGCGCCGTTCCTCAGCCAGTACTGGACGCGTTCGCGGTCGATCTGGATGAGCGAGGGTTCCTCGGTCGGGTGGTACTTCCCGATCTCGTCGATGGCCCGGCCGTCCCGCTTGGTGCGGGAGTCCATGACGACGACGCGGTAGAAGGGGGCGCGGATCTTGCCCATCCGCTTGAGGCGAATCTTGACGGCCACGGTCGGTGGTCTCCGTTTCGTGTCGTGAGGCGCGGCGAGACCGAACGAGGACCACTCGGGGTGCCGTGACTCGGGGGTAGGCCCGCGCCGTGGACCGAGGGTCGACCGCGCGACGAGTACAGCGGGCATTCTGCCATCCGCGGGCGCGTTCGAGCGAATCGCCGGTTCAGCCGTAGGCCGCCCGCACCTGAAGGGCGGTCCTCGTCACGCTCGCGTCGTCGAGGAGGCCGGAGGCCTCGACGAGGATCACGCGGCCCGGGTCGAAGCCCGCGGCCCGGAGCCGCCCGCGGACCTCCACACTGACGTGGGCGTCCGCGACGACGACGACGGCACCGACGGCGGAGCCGGCGAGCAGCGTCCAGGCGGTCTCGCCGACGAGGCGGGTGTCGAGGACCGGAACCGCGAGCTCGGCGGCCAGGCGCACCGCGGCACCCTCCGGCGCTGCGGGGCCGGCGCGGAGGACGACGGCCATCGGCGGGTGGCCGCGCAGACGGTATGGCGGCGCCGGCCAGTCCGTCGCGACGGCCGCGTACCGGTCGTGGTCCTGCCAGGCCCGCGCCCCGTCACGTCCACCGTTGATCCACAGGTAGTCCGGCGACCAGCCCTCGTGGACGAAGCCGAGCCGGCGGAGCACGGCGGCCGAGCGGATGTTCACCGGTTGGACGTTGGCCTCCAGGCGGTGCAGCCCGAGGCCGCCGGGAAGCGGCGCGAAGCACGCGTCGACGACGAGGCGCAGGCCCTCGGTGAACAGCCCGCGGCCGGCATACGGGTCGTAGGACTCGTAGCCGATCGTCGCCCCCTGGTAGGCGCCCCGGACGATCGTGCTGACGTTGACGCGCCCGACGATGCCCTCGGCTGGTCCGGGGTCGAGGGCGCGGATGAGGAAGATCCGGTAGGCCGCTCCCTGCCGCTGCATGGCCGCGCCGAGCCCGTCGGGGTCGGGGACGGCGAAGCGCGACAGGCGAGGCGCGGAACGGCGGACGGCGTCGGCATACGACGCGAGGTCGGCGTCCGTCGGCGGACCGACGGCGACGGGGGCGGCCGGTCCGGGCACGTCAGTAGGACACCCCGCGGAGGACGACGGCCGTCGGCGCGGCGACGGCTGCGACGTCTGTCCGCGGATCGGCAGGGAGCACGACGAGGTCGGCATCCGCGCCCTCGTCCAACCCCGGCGTGCCGAGCCAGGCTCGCGCCCCCCACGTCGCCGCGTCGAGAACGGCGAGTGGCGGCAGCCCCGCCGCGACGAGCTCGGCGCACTCCTGGGCGACGAGCCCGTGCGGGAGCGACCCACCGGCGTCGGTCCCGAGGTAGATGGGCACGCCCGCCTCGTATGCCGACCGGATCGTCGTGTACCGGCGTTCGTGGAGGGCGAGCATCCGGCGGTGGTAGGCCGGGTAGCGCTCCTCGGCGGGTGCGGCGATCTGTGGGAACGTCGCGATGTTGACCAGCGTCGGGACGATGGCGATGCCCTTCGTCGCGAAGGCGTCGATGGTGTCGGGCAGGAGGCCCGTCGCATGCTCCACGCAGTCCGAGCCCGCGGCGGCGAAGTCGACGAGCGAGGCCTCGCCGAAGCAGTGCGCGGTCGTCCTCGCGCCCTCCTCATGGGCCGCGGCGATGGCCTCGGCGAGGACGTCGGCGGGCCAGCACGGCTCGAGATCGCCCGACGTACGGTCGATCCAGTCACCGACGAGCTTGACCCAGCCGCCGCCGCGGCGCGCCTCCTGGCGGACGGTCGCGACGAGGTCCTCCGGCTCGACCTCCCAGGCGAAGTTGCGGATGTAGCGCCGGGTCCGGGCGATGTGCCGACCGGCACGGACGACCTTGGGCAGGTCGGGGCGCTCGTCGATCCACCGCGTGTCGCCCGGCTGGCCGGCGTCCCGGATCAGCAGCGTCCCGTGGTCCCGGTCGCTCGTCGCCTGGTCCTCGGCGACCTGGCGCGTGACGGCGCCGTGGGGGCCCAGCCCGACGTGGCAGTGCGCGTCGACGAGGCCGGGCAGGACCCAGCCGTCGATCCGCTGGCTGTCGTGGTCACCGGCGGGGGCGGCATACGTGATCCGCCCGTCGATGACCCATGCCTCGTCGCGGACGTCCTCCGGCCCCACCAGGACCGGTCCCGTCAGGTGCAGCACCGTCGCCATGGCACCGACCCTAGTGGGCCGGTCGTGCCGGTCGCCTCAGCGGTGGCCGAGGGTGTAGCGCACGCCCTGGGTGAGGATGGTGGCCCCGTCCGGTCCGGCTCTCGCCGCAAGGATCTCCTCGGCCGTGGCGAGCACTCCGGGGCGCTCGTCGTCGGGCACCGCGTCCCACATGGCCCGCTGGCCCGTGCCCATGCTCCACCGCCGCCAGTCCTGCACGCCATGGAAGGTGACGGGAAGGTCGACGGTCACCGTCCGCGCGTCGGCTGCTCCCGCCTCCTCGAGCATCGCCTCCATGGCGCCGTCGGACGCGAACGGGTTGTCGGCCGGGGCGACCTTGGGGTCGCGCAGCCCGGGAGGAGCCCAGGCACTCAGCAGGCCGGTCAGCTCGCCGAACGCCGTCTCCGCCGGACCGAACGTGGACAGGCCGATCCGGCCGCCCGGCGCCAGGAGCTCGACCCAGGCCCGCACGGCCTCCCGGGGGCGGTCGACGAAGAACAGCACGAGCGAGGACGCGACGATGTCGTAGGCGCCGCGCGGAAGGTCGAGGCGCGCGGCGTCCTGCTGGACGACGACGGCGGCGTGCCCCCGGCAGGACAGGAGGCTGCGGGTGTGGGTCACCATCTCGCCGCTGAGGTCGACGGCGGTCAGCGATCCGGTCGGCAGGACGGCCTCGGCCAGCGGCAGGGACGCCGCGCCCCGTCCGCAGCCGATGTCGAGTGCCCGCTCGCCGGGGCGGGGCGCGAGGCACCGGACGAGGCCCGTCGCGATGGGCTCGAAGAAGGGGACTCCCGACTGGTCGTAGTCCGCCGCCAGCGCGTCGAACATCGCGCCGATCCGGCCGGTCGGCACCGCCGCGTGAGTGGGGCTGTCGCTCATCTCGACAGTGTGCCCGGGCGCGACCCGAAGGGACAGGTCAGGCGGGGTCGGCCACGAACCGGCGCAGCGCGCCGACGACGACCTCGGGCGCGTCGGTGTGGACCCAGTGGCCGGCACCCTTGACGGTGACCTGGCGCGCCGCGGGGAACAGCGCGCGCATCGCCTGCGCGTCCTCCGGCTGCACGTACCGGGACTGCGCCCCGACGAGCCACAGGACGGGTCCCTCGTAGGCCGGCGCCTGCGCCGCCTCGGCCGGCCACGCCGCGATCCGGGAACCCGTCCCACGGGCGGCGTCGCCGGCGATGAGGTCGAGGTTGGCCTGCCACCGCCACGTCTGCCCGTCCCGTCGCAGGTTCTGCAGAAGGAACGCCTTGACGGCGGCGTCGGGCTCGTCGAACCGCGCCTCGGCGTCGGCACGGGAGGTCAGCTGCGCCAGTGGCAGCGAGCGCATCTCGTCGATGTAGCCCTCGAACCGCTCGAGGCTCCGGTAGCTCTTCGGCGCGATGTCGACGACGGCGAGGCGTTCGACGAGCCCGGGCTGGGTCAGGGCGAGAACCATCGCCACCTTGCCCCCGAGAGAGTGGCCGACGACGGTCCACCGCTCCGCGGGCGCGGCGGACCGCAGCGTGGTGGCCACGGCGTCGGCATACGAGGAGAAGGAGAACTCGCGCGACCACGGGGACCGGCCGTGGTCGGGCAGGTCGACGAGGAGGCACCGGGCGTCCCCGCCGCTGTCACCGGCCACACCCTTGGCGATCTGGAGCCAGTTACGCCCCTGGCCGAAGAGGCCGTGCAGGAAGGCGACCCGCGGCCCGGCACGCCCGACCTCGTGCGTATGCAGCACGCTCACCGCCCGAGGAACCTCTCGAAGCCCTTCGGGAGGTTCGACGGGTCGAGCTCCGGCTGTGGCGCTGCCGCTCCGGCCCCGAAGGCGGCGCCCGACGGCGCAGGCGGGGCGGATGCCCGCCGCTCCGCCGCGGCCTTCTGCTCGGCGGCGCGCTTGGCCGGGTTGCCCGACTTCGACGTCGCCTTGCGCTGCATCTGCTGCTTGCGCCGCGCACCACCCATTCCCGGGATCGGCCCCATGCCGGGGATCCCCCCACCCTTGGCGAGGGACTTCATCATCTTCTGGGCCTCGGTGAAGCGGACGAGCAGGCTGTTGACCTCGCTGACGGTGACACCCGACCCGCGGGCGATCCGGGCGCGCCGAGAGCCGTTGATCTGCTTCGGGTGCGTCCGTTCGAACGGCGTCATCGAGCGGACCATCGCCTCGACCCGGTCGAACTCGCGCTCGTCGAGGTTGTCCAGCTGGGCACGCATCTGGCCCATCCCCGGCATCATGGCGAGCATGGCCTTGAGCGACCCCATCTTCTTGATGGCAGCCATCTGGTCGAGGAAGTCGTCGAAGGTGAAGTCCTCCTGGGCGAGGAACTTCCGCTCCATCTCCTTGGCCTGGCGCTCGTCGAACGCGCGCTGGGCCGCCTCGATGAGCGTCAGGACGTCGCCCATGTCGAGGATGCGCGAGGCCATCCGGTCGGGGTGGAAGACCTCGATGTCCTTGACACCCTCGCCGATGCTCGCGAAGAGGATCGGGCGCCCGGTGGTCCCGACGACGGACAGGGCCGCGCCGCCGCGCGCGTCACCGTCGAGCTTGGAGAGGACGACGCCGGTGAAGTCGACGCCGTCCTGGAAGGCCTGGGCCGTCTCGACGGCGGCCTGGCCGATCATCGCGTCGATGACGAAGAGGACCTCGTCCGGGTGGATCGCGTCGCGGATGTCGCGGGCCTGGCGCATGAGGTTCTCGTCGACGGCGAGGCGCCCGGCGGTGTCGACGATGACGACGTCGTGGAGCTTGTCGCACGCGAACTGGATGCCGTCGTCGGCAACCCGGACCGGGTCGCCGTGGGACGTCGTCCCCTCCCCCGTCGCGCCGACGGCGTCGTGGCCGCCGATGTTCCCGCGTTCGGGGGCGAACACGGGCACGCCCGCACGGTCGCCGACGACCTCGAGCTGGGTGACCGCGTTCGGTCGCTGGAGGTCGGCGGCGACGAGGAGCGGCGTATGCCCCTGGTCCTTCAGCCAGCGACCGAGCTTGCCCGCGAACGTCGTCTTGCCGGAGCCCTGCAGACCCGCGAGCATGATGACCGTCGGCGGGTTCTTCGCCATGCGGAGCTGACGGGTCTGGCCGCCGAGAACGGCGACCAGCTCCTCGTTGACGATCTTGATGACCTGCTGGGCCGGGTTGAGCGCGCCGGACACCTCGGCACCGAGGGCCCGCTCACGGACCTCGTGGGTGAACGCCTTGACGACGGGCAGCGCGACATCGGCCTCGAGAAGGGCCATCCGGATGTCACGGATCGTCCGGTTGACGTCGGACTCGGAGAGCTTGCCCTTGCCCCGGAGGTTCTTGAAGGTCGCGGACAGGCGGTCCGAAAGGCTCGTGAACACCGCACCAGGTTACCTGGGGACGTCCTGGCGCCCGTCCGCCGCGACGCCCTCGCGGTGCGGGCCCCAGGGGTCAGCCGCTGGTGCCGCCCTCGCACGTGTCGATGACGAGGCCGACGAGGCGGGCGGTCTCCGCGGGTCCGAGCGGGGCCCTCGCCGCGTCCGTGAGGTAGAACGTGTCGAGCGTCTGCCCGGCATGGGTGGCGATGTGCGCCGACCGGACGGACACCCCGGCCCTGGCGAAGGCCGCGCCGACGTCGTGGAGGAGCCCGCGACGGTCGTCGGCCCGGACCTCGAGCACCGTCGAGTCGGCGCTGCCACCCGGGACGAGGAAGGCGCGCGCCTGTCCGGGGACACCGTAGGTCGAGCTGCCTGAGCGGACCTGTCCGTGGCGGCGTCGGTCGAGGCGTCCGAGCACGCTGCGGTCCCCAGCGGCCAGACGGCGCAGCCCGCGGACCAGCCCCGCGGCGTCGGGCTCGGTGCCCGTCGGCGACTCGACGTGCCACTCGTCGACGGCGACTCCCTCGACGGTCCTCAGGACCGCCGACCGGACGAGCAGCCCCTGCGACGCCATGAGCCCCGCCGTGTCGGCGAAGAGCCCGAGCCGGTCGGCGTCGCAGACATCGACCCGCCAGGAGCCACCCTCCCCGTGGACCTCGACGTGGGCCTCCCCTCGGGCCATGGCGGACCGGACCGGGCCGGAGAGGCCGCCGGGCTCTGCGACGGCGGCGGGGGCCGCAGCATCGGGCAGGCCGGACGGCCGCAGCCTCGCCCGGACGCCGGCGTCGAGCTGACGGATGAGCGCCGCGCGCCAGTCGGTCCACGCCGTCGGGCCGGTGGCCGTGGCGTCCGCCTCGGTCAGGGCGAGCAACAGGTCGTAGGTGCCGAGGTCGTGGCCCGCCGCGTCGATCGCCGCGGCGATCGTCGCGGGGTCGCTCGCGTCCCGCCGGGTGGCCAGCTCGACGAGGGTGAGGTGCTCGCGGACGAGCCGCCGGACGGTCGCGGCGTCCTTCGCCGCGAAGCCCATGCGCAGCATGGCGGCCTCGGCGATCGGGGCCCCCGCGACGCTGTGGTCGTGGGCGTTCGGCAGCTTGCCGACGTCGTGGAACAGCGCCGCCATGAGGAGGAGGTCCGGGCGGGCCACCGAGCGGACGAGGCCGGCCGCGTGGACGGCCGCCTCGACGAGGTGCCGGTCGACCGTGTGCCGGTGGACGGCGTTCCGCTGCGGCCGGGACCGGAGCGCGGACCACTCCGGCAGCCACTGGTCGATGATCCCGGCCTGGTCGAGGCCTTCCCACACAAGGACGAGGCCGGGTCCGGAGGCGAGGAGGTCGGTGAAGAGGTCACGAGCCAGCTCGGGCCACGGCTCGCTCACGTGCGGGGCCCGGGTGGCGAGGTTCGTCAGGGTGACCGGCGCGATCGGCAGCCTCGCGCGCGCCGCGACGACGGCGGCACGTAGCGGAACCAGCGGGTCGCGCTCGAGCCACGACTGGGCACCGAGGACGACCTCGCCGTCACTGGCATACAGCCCCCAGCCGAGCGGGGCCATCTCCGGGCGCCGCGGGCCGATCCGCGGAGCGCGGGCCCGCTGCGACTGGGAGGCGCGGCGCACGGTGCCGTCGAGCGCATACGCGATGGTGCGCCCGGACCGGGACACCTCGGTGAGGAGGTCGTCCGAGGTCGCGTACCCGAGGAGGGCGGCCACGGAGTCCTGCTCCTCGCGGCCGAGCCGGTCCCTGCCGCGGCCGGTGACGACGTGGAGCGCATCCCGGACGTCGAGGAGCAGCGAGTGCGCCGCGTCGACGTCGCCGTGCGGGCGGTCGGCGAGCCAGGCCGCGGTCAACGCCCGGAGGATCGACATGTCGCGCAGGCCGCCGTGCGCCTCCTTGAGGTCCGGCTCGAGGCAGTGGGCGAGCTCGCCCTGGCGCGCGTGGCGGACCCCGAGACTCGACACGAGGTCGGGCAGCCGCTGCCGGGCACCGGCGCGCCAGTCATGCGCCACGGTCGCGCGCGCCGCCGCGACGACCTCCGGGTCGCCGGTGACGAGGCAGAGGTCGAGGAGGCCGATGGCGGCGCTCAGGTCCCCCGACGCGACGGTGCGGCACTGGTTGACGGTGCGCACGCTGTGGTCGAGCCGTACGCCGGCGTCCCAGATGGGGTACCAGAGGCGGTTCGCGAGGGCGTCGATCGCCGAGGCGGACCGGGAGCGGCCGTCGTGGAGGAGGACGAGGTCGTAGTCGCTGAGCGGCCCGGCCTCGCGGCGGGCGAGGCTGCCGATCGCGGCGAGCGCGACGCCGGGGGTCGCCTCGTTGTCCGTCGCCTCCGCCCACAGCCCGGCGAGCCAGTCCCGCCCGAAGCCGGCCAGCGCGTCGCGCCGGCGCGCGCCCGCACCCGGCTGGGCGAAGGCGCGGGTGTCGGCGAGATCGAGTCGGACCTTGGTCAGCTCGGTCTTGTCGGCGGCCACGGTGTGTGCCTTCCTGCTCGGTTCGTGTGCCGGACCCGGCCGGCGCGGGTCCGCGGCGTGCTGGACGCGGACCGCGGTGGGTCCCCCGGGATTCGAGGCAGCCCACCGCGGTCACCTCTCACAGGGCCGCTGCGCCGTGTTCGCCGGTCCGGACACGGGCGACGTCCTCGACGGGGACCACCCAGATCTTGCCGTCGCCGATCCGTCCGGTCTGCGCGGCCTTGAGGATGACGTCGACGACGGACGTCGCGTCGATGTCCTCGACGAGCACCTCCAGACGCAGCTTGGGGACGAAGTCGACGGTGTACTCCGCACCGCGGTAGACCTCGCTGTGCCCCCGCTGACGGCCGTACCCGGAGGCCTCGCTGACGGTCATCCCGTTGACGCCGAACGCCTCCAAGGCATCCTTGACGTCGCCGAGCTGGTGGGGCTTGATGATGGCGGTGACGAGCTTCATGCGGATGCTCCGTTCGTCTCGTAGGCGTCGGTGATCTCCTCGTGGCGCATGGCCCCGGCGTGCAGGCCCAGCGACGCGGCCCCGAGGCGGCCCTCACGCTCGGCGAGGTCGTAGCCCGACTCGGCGTGCTCCGTCTGGTCGATGCCGACGAGTTCGTCGTCCCGAGAGATTCTCCACCCCATCGTCTTCTTCAGGGCGAGGCCGAGGACGAGGGTGACGACCCCGGAGATGATGACCGAGGACAGGGCGATGACGACCTGGATGACAAGCTGCTTGCCGCCCTTGCCGTAGAACAGGCCGGTCGACGTCGCGAGCAGGCCGGCGCCGATCGTGCCCCAGAGGCCGGACACGAGGTGGACGCCGACGACGTCGAGCGAGTCGTCGTAGCCGAAGCGGAACTTCAGCCCGACGGCCATGGCCGACAGGCCCCCGGCGACGGCGCCGAGGACGATCGAGCCGATCGGCGAGAGGGCACCACAGGCTGGGGTGATGGCGACGAGGCCGGCGACGATGCCCGACGCGGCGCCGACGGACGTCGCGTGGCCGTCACGGAGCTTCTCGACGACGAGCCATCCGAGCATGGCCGCGCACGTCGCGACGGTCGTGTTGATCCACACGAGGGCGGCCGTCGTGTCGGGGGCGAGCTCGGAGCCGGCGTTGAACCCGAACCAGCCGAACCACAGCAGGCCGGCGCCGAGCATGACGACCGGCACGTTGTGCGGGCGCATGGCGACCTTGCCGAAGCCCACGCGCTTGCCGATGACGAGGACGAGGACGAGGGCTGCCATACCGGCGTTGATGTGGACGACGGTGCCACCGGCGAAGTCGATCGGGACGACCTTGGCGACGCCGTTGGCGGCACCGAAGATCTTCGCCGACAGGCCGTTGGCGTTGGCCGACAACAGGCCGCCACCCCAGACCATGTGAGCGATCGTGAAGTAGGAGAGCGTGACCCACAGCCCCGAGAAGACCATCCAGGTCGAGAACTTGACGCGGTCGGCGATGGCGCCGGAGATCAGGGCGACGGTGATCGCCGCGAACGTCAGCTGGAAGCCGACGAAGACGAGCTCGGGGATCCCGCCGTACCCGTTGAAGTGGAAGATGTTGACGATGTGGCTCGTGTCGTGCAGCCCGAGCTTGTCGAACGGGTTCGCGAAGATCCCGCCGATGTCGTTGGGGCCGAACGACATCGAGTACCCGTAGATGACGTAGATGATCCCGACGAGCCCGAAGGCGCCGAACGACATCATCATCATGTTGAGGACGGTCTTGACCCGGTTCAGACCTCCGTAGAACAGGGCCAGACCCGGGACGGTCATCAGGAGGACGAGGGAGGCGCAGATGATCATGTATGCCGTTGCGGCATAGTCGATCTTCGGCTCTCCGGTCGCCGTAACGAGAGTGGTCATGGCCGAGGAGTCTGCGACACCCGCGTTTCCGCGGCGCCGCGCCTGCGTTACGGGCGTGTTGCGGTGGGCGGTCCCACGTAAGCGTTCGGTTTCGCGGACGCGGCGCCCCTCGGTCCGAGCATGGTCGCGGCCCGTATGCCGTCAGCCGACGATGGCGTCGACGAAGGCCTCGGGGACGAACGGAGCGAGGTCATCGGGCCCCTCTCCGAGACCGACGAGCTTGACGGGCACCCCGAGGGCGCGCTGGACGGCGACGACGATGCCCCCCTTGGCGGTGCCGTCGAGCTTGGTCAGCACGACGCCCGTGACGTCGACGACGTCGGAGAAGACCTTCGCCTGCTGCAGGCCGTTCTGCCCCGTCGTCGCGTCGAGGACGAGGAGGACCTCGTCGATGGGGGTTCGCTTCTCGATGACGCGCTTGACCTTCGCGAGCTCGTCCATGAGGCCGACCTTGTTGTGGAGACGGCCCGCCGTGTCGATGAGGACGCAGTCGGCCTCCATCTCGGCGGCAGCCGTCACGGCGTCGTAGGCGACCGCCGCCGGGTCCGCACCATCGCGGTCGGCCCGGACGGTGGGGACGCCGACACGCGCGCCCCACGTCTCGAGCTGGTCCGCGGCCGCGGCGCGGAACGTGTCCGCGGCACCGAGGACGACATCCCGGTCGTTGGCGACGAGGACCCGGGCCAGCTTGCCGACGGTTGTCGTCTTGCCGGTGCCGTTGACCCCGACGACGAGGATGCAGGCCGGCCGGCCGTCGACCCGGCTCGCGGCGAGCCCCCGGTCCATCGACGGGTCGACGAGGGCGAGAAGGTCGCGGTAGAGCCAGTCCCGGGCGACCTCGGGGTCCGTCGTGCCCTCGACGGCGACATGCTGCTTGAGGGAGGCGACGAGCTCGTTCGTCGAGGTGACGCCGAGGTCCGCCGCCAGGAGGGTGTCCTCGACGGACTCCCAGTCGGCCTCGGTGAGCGTCCCGGTCGACAGCAGGGACAGCAGCCCCTTGCCGATGGCCGTGTTGCTTCTGGCGAGCCGGGCGCGGAGGGACCGCATACGGTCCGCGGGCGGGGATGGCTGCTCGACGGGCTCGGGAGCCGGAGGCAACGCCGGCCCGACGGCGTTCGCGGGGGGCACGACCTCGTGGACCTCGGGCTCACCGAAGGCCTCGTCCCGCGGGACCGACGGGTGCTCCGTGTCCCCCACGTGGTCGGAGCGCCGGTCGAGGACGATGGATCCGGCCCGGTGGTCGGCCGTTCCCCTGGGCCGCGGCACCGGCTGGCTCCCCGACGGCTCCGGCAGGTCCCGCGACCGCCCTCCACGCCCTCGGAGGAGGCCGACGGTCACGCCGCCGAGCACGAGAAGGATGCCGACGGCGATGACGACGTACTCCCAGACTCCGCTCACGGCTCGATCCTCTCAGGACGGCGTCAGAAGATCCGAACGCGCGCATCCTCCGGCAGCCACATGCCGTCGCCCTCGACGACGCCGAACGCGTCGTGGAACTCGTGGAGGTTGCGGCAGATGTCGGCTCGGCAGTTCTGCGGGGCATGCGGGTCGATGGCGAGGAGCCGGACGGCCTCCTCCTCGCGGGCCTTGCCCTTCCACACCTGGGCCCAGCCGAGGAAGAACCTCTGGTCACCGCTCAGGCCGTCGATCTCCGGCGCCGGCTCGCTCTCGCACGCGATCCGGTAGGCCTTGAGCCCGATCGTCAGGCCACCGAGGTCCCCGATGTTCTCCCCGACCGTCAGGGCGCCGTTGACGTGGTGGCCCGGCGCGTCCGCGGACTCGAGCGCGTCGAACTGGGCGATGAGGGCGTTGGAGCGGGCCTCGAACCGGGTCCGGTCCTCGGCGGTCCACCAGTCGCGCAGCTCGCCGCGCCCGTCGTAGCGCGAGCCCTGGTCGTCGAACCCGTGCCCGACCTCGTGCCCGATGACGGCACCGATGCCGCCGTAGTTGGCCGCGTCGTCCGCCTGGACGTCGAAGAACGGCGGCTGGAGGATCGCCGCGGGAAAGACGATCTCGTTCATGCCGGGGTTGTAGTAGGCGTTGATCGTCTGCGGGGTCATGAACCACTCCCCGCGGTCCACCGCTCTGCCGAGCTTGTTGAGGTTCCGGTCGAGCTCGTAGGCGGCGGCCCGGCAGACGTTCCCGGCGACGTCGGTGGGGTCGATCTCCAACGCGGTGTAGTCGCGCCACGTCTCCGGGTGGCCGATCTTCGGCGTGAACATGGAGAGCTTCTCGAGGGCCTGCGCCCGGGTCCTCGGGCTCATCCACGGGAGGTCGTCGAAGTCGCGCCGGAAGGCCTCGACGAGGTTGGCGACGAGCTGCTCCATGCGCGCCTTGGCCGCCGGCGGAAAGTGCCGTTCGACGTAGGCCTGGCCCAGCCCCTCACCCATGGCCAGCTCGACGAGGCCGACACCCCGCTTCCATCGGTCGCGCAGCTGGGGCATCCCGGAGAGGGTCCGGCCGTAGAAGTCGAAGTTCTCCGCGACAAGGGCACTCGTCAGGTAGGGCGCGAGCTCGTGGACGGCGTTCCACCGCAGCCAGTCCCGCCACTCCTCGACCGGCCGCTCGGTCAGGGCCGCGGCCGCCGCGGTGAGGTACGACGGCTGCCGGGCGATGACCTCGGAGAGGGCGTCGGGCGATGCGCCCATCCCCGCCGCCCATGCCCCCCAGTCGACCCCCGGCGCGTTCCCGGCGAGCTCGTCGAAGGTCCACTTCGTGTAGGTCCTCACGGCGTCGCGGCAGGAGACGACGTCCCAGTGGTGCGCGGCGAGATGCGTCTGCAGCGCCATGACCCGCTCCGCCGCGGCCTCGGCGTCGCCGACTCCCACCAGAGCGAGCATGCGGCCGACGTGGGCGACATAGGCCGTCCGGATCGTCGCGTAGCGCTCCTCCCGGTAGAAGGACTCGTCCGGCAGCCCGAGGCCGGCCTGCTCGAGGAAGACGACGTAGCGGCTCGAGTCGCGGTCGTCCGTGTTGACGAACGGCGTGACGAAACCGCCGATGCCGGAGCGCATCCACCGTCCGAGGAGTGCGGGGATCTCGCTCGCGGCAGACACGTTGTCCGCCTCCTCGAGGAAGGGGCGCAGCGGATCGGTCCCGGCGGCCTCGACGGCGTCGACCGCCATGAACGACCGGTAGAGGTCGGCGACCTTCCGCCGGGTCGGGTCCACAAGGGTGCCCGCATCGACCTGCGCACCGAGGTCGTCGACGATCCGGCGGCAGTCGGCCTCCGCGGTCTCGCGGAGGATGTCGAAAGAGCCGTACCGCCCACGGTCTGCGGGGATCTGTGTCTCGGCGAGCCACGTCCCGTTGGCGAAGGCGAAGAAGTCGTCCTGTGGGCGGACGGACGGGTCCAGGCTGGCGAGGTCGATCCCTGAGCGCATGGCACACATCACATCACGCCCGCTGCCCATCCATCGGCGGGGTGACATTGCTCGGCGGGGGCTGCCGCCGCCCGCCGACGAGCCGGAAGGCCGTCAGTCGCCGTCGTTCGTCGACGCGGAGGAGATCTTGTCCCGAGCCGTCTCGACCGCGGCCGTCGTCCTGTCGCGGACGACGGCGACGAGGTCCTCGCCTCGTGACGTGAGCACCTCACGGCCCTCGCGTCGCGCCGGCACGGCGACGAGGCCGACGACGACCAGTGCGATGGCCACGCACACGAGCATGCCGACGACAAGAATCACCATGGCCCCATCCTCGCCGATGACCCCGCCGACGGCCAACCCGTCCCTGACGACACGCCTGCAGGGGTCCGCCAGTCACGCGCCGTGCGCGGCGACGTCCCGGATCCGCTGGGAGACGACATGGCTGACGCCGTCGCCGCGCATGGACACGCCGTACAGGGCGTCGGCGACCTCCATGGTCCGCTTCTGGTGGGTGATGACGATGAGCTGGCTCGAGGCGCGCAGCTCCTCGAGCAGGGTGATGAGCCGCCCGAGGTTGGTGTCGTCGAGGGCGGCCTCGACCTCGTCCAGGATGTAGAAGGGGCTCGGCCGGGCCTGGAAGATCGCGACGAGCAGCGCGACGGCGACGAGGGAACGTTCCCCGCCGGACAGCAGAGACAGCCGCTTGACCTTCTTCCCGGGGGGCCGTGCCTCCACCTCGACGCCGCTCGTCAGGAGGTTGTCGGGGTCGCTGAGGACGAGGCGGCCCTCGCCACCGGGGAAGAGGCGGTCGAAGACGTGCTCGAACTGCTCGGCGGTGTCCCTGAACGCCTCCCCGAAGATCCGCTCGACCCGCTCGTCGACCTCGCGGACGATGTCGAGGAGGTCCCGCTTGCTCCGCTTCAGGTCCTCCAGCTGCTCGGTGAGGAACTTGTGCCGCTCCTCGAGGGCGGCGTACTCCTCCAGGGCGAGGGGGTTGACGCGGCCGAGCGCCGCGAGGCTGCGGTCGGCCCTGCGGAGCCGTCTCTCCTGCTCCTCGCGGACATATGCCGTCGGCCCGGGCAGAAGGTCGGGGTCGGCCGGGTCGTCCGGACCCGGGACATGCGGGATGAGGCGATGTGGCCCGTACTCCTCCATGAGGGTGTCGGGGTCGATGCCGAGCTCCTCGATGGCCTTGGCCTGGAGCTGCTCGACGCGCGCCATCCGGGCCGCGCGGGCGACCTCGTCACGGTGGACCGAGTCGGTCAGGGTCCTCAGCTCGTCCTGGGCAGCCGCTAGGTCGCCGCGAACCTCGATGAGCGCCTGCTCGCGTCGCATCCGGGCCGCCTCGGCCTCGTCCCGCAGGAGGCGCGCCTCCTCGAGACCGGCATCGGCCCGGAGAATCCCGTAGGCCGCCGCCGCCCCGACGGCCACGGCAGTCTCCCGCTCGCGACGGCGCCGGTCCCGACGCTGCTGGAGCCGGTCGCGTGCGGCGACCTCGTTTCGGGCGGCGCCCTCCAGGGACTCCGCGCGCCCCTTCAGGGCGTGGGCGCGCTCCTCCTGCGTGCGCAGCGCCAGCCGGACCTCCGTCTCGGCGGTCCGGGCGCGGCTCGCCTCGAGCTCGAGGCGGTCGCGCTCCTCGGTCCTCGGCTCCTCGATGTCCCCAGGGTCGGCCATCGCCCGGTCGAGGCGCTCGCTGAGCAGTTCCAGCTCGCTCTGGTCGGCGGCAAGGGCGGACTCGGCCTCGGCGATGCTCCGTCCGAGCCGCTCCCCCTCGGCCTTGGCGCTGCGTGCGCCGGCCCCGAGCGTGCCAAGCCGCTCGGCGAGGGCGGCCATGCGCGCGTCGGACTCGTGGAGGGCGTCGAGGGTCGCCTCGGCGTCCGCCTCCGCCGTGCCCAGCGCGTCGCGGGCGGAGCCGAGCGCGAACCGGGCCTGCTCCCCCCGGGCCGTCGCGTCGGCCAGCGCCGCCTCCGCAGCCTCGAGCGCGGCACGCAGCTCGATGAGGCTGTCGCCGCCGGCGGTCCCGCCCCGGACGTAGCCGGGACCGTACACGTCGCCGTCCGGGGTCACGGCCGTCGCGCCCGGGACACCGTCGACGAGGGCGACCGCCGCCTCGGCGTCGCCGACGAGCGCCACCCTCGCAAGCACCTGGCGGACGGCCGCCTCGACGCGGTGGTCGGCTCGGACGACGTCGACGGCCCACCGGGCCCCCGGCGGAAGCGAACCCCAGTCCGCGCTGTCACCCGGATGCGCGGTCGCCGCGACGAGGAGGTCGGCGCGGCCCCCGGCACCGGTGCGCAGGGATTCGAGCGCGCGGCGGGCCGAGGCCGCCGAGTCGACGGCGACGGCGTCGGCGGCCCAGCCGAGGGCGGCCGCGACGGCCGCCTCGTGGCTCGGTTCGACGGTGAGGAGGGCGGCGACGGCGCCGACGACCCCGTTGGTGCCGGCGGCCTCGAGGAGGGTCGCGACCCCGTCGGTCCGGCCGACGGACAACCGGAGCGCGTCGGTGCCGGCCTGCGCCGCGCTCCGGTCGCGGTCCGCGGCACGCTCGGCGTCGACGAGGCGGTCGACCTCACGCTGGGCCGCGTCGCGGCGCCTGGCGGCCGCCTCATGCTCGGCGTCCAGGCCCTCCTCGCCGTTCTCGTCCGTCGCGACGGTGACCTCGAGGCGGGCGAACTCGCGCTCGTGCTCGTTCGCCCGCGCGAGCGCTGCGTCGACGGCCTCGCGGAGCCGGCCGATCTCGGCCTCGCGCGTCTCGATCCGGCTGCGCCGTGAGGCCACCTGGCCGGCCAGCGTGGCGATCCCCTCGCGGCGGTCGGCCGCGGCTCGCGTGAGGTCGGCGAGCCTGCGCTGCTCGGCGGCATACGCCTCCTCCGCCTTGCGGCGGGCGGCGACGGCGTCCTCGAGGTGCGCCGTGACGGACGCGATCTCGACGAGGATGCCCTGCTCGGCCGCGCGCGCCTGCGCGGCTTGTGCACGCAGCTGCTCGGGGTCGCGGCCGGAGGTCGTCTCCTCCTCCTCGTCCTGGGAGAGGAGCCGGACCCGGTCGGCGGCGACGGCGGCCGTCGACTCGAGCCGGTCGGCGAGCGACCGGAACCGCGCCCAGCGGTCGTGGGCCGCGGCGATCTGCGGCAGTGCGGCGGTCGTCTGCTCCTCGAGCTCATGCTGGCGGGCGCGCACGGCGACGAGGCTGTCCTCGAGCTCGGTCCGCCGGGCGATGAGCGCCGACTCATCGGCGACTTCCTGCTCGAGCGTCGACGTCAGCTGGACGAGGTCGTCGGCGACGATCCGCAGCCGGGCATCCCGGGCATCGGCCTGGATGACGGCGGCGCGGCGCGCGGCCTCGGCCTGGCGCCCCAAGGGGCCGAGCTGGCGGCGGATCTCGCCGGTGAGGTCGTTGACCCGGGTGAGGTTCGCCTCCATCGCGTCGAGCTTGCGCAGGGCACGCTCCTTGCGCTTGCGGTGCTTGAGGACCCCGGCAGCCTCCTCGATGAACCCGCGGCGCTCCTCGGGGGTCGCCCGGAGCACGGCGTCGAGCTGGCCCTGGCCGACGATGACGTGCATCTCGCGGCCGATGCCGGAGTCGGAGAGGAGCTCCTGGACATCGAGGAGGCGGCACTGGGTGCCGTTGATGGCGTACTCCGACCCTCCGTTGCGGAACATCGTCCGGGTGATCGTCACCTCGGTGTAGTCGATCGGCAGTGCGCCGTCGCCGTTGTCGATCGTCAGCGAGACCTCGGCCCGGCCGAGGGGCGGACGTTCGGCAGTCCCGCCGAAGATGACGTCCTCCATCTTGCCGCCGCGCAGGGACTTGGCCCCCTGCTCCCCCATGACCCAGGCGAGCGCGTCGACGACGTTGGACTTGCCGCTGCCGTTGGGACCGACGATGCACGTGATCCCCGGCTCCAGCCGCAGCGCCGTCGCGCTCGCGAAGGACTTGAAGCCCTTGAGGGTCAACGCTTTGAGGTACACACGCGTCCTGAGGGTCGGCATACGGGCGACAGGTCGGCGCTTACCCTATCGGCGGCTCCGACCCGACCCCCGCAGCGTGCCGCCCGACCGCGTTGCCTGTGACTGGAGTGACGCGTGTGGTCAGGCTCACTCCGTGCGCGAGGCGATCCGCTCGTGGTGGTGGATGACCTCGGCGATGACGAAACCGATGAACTTCTCGGCGAACGCCGGGTCGAGGCCCGACTCGTCGGCCAGCTGGCGCAGGCGGGCGACCTGGCGCTCCTCGCGCTCCATGTCGGCCGGCGGCAGACCCTCGGCGGCCTTGAGCTCGCCCACGGCCTGCGTGCACTTGAACCGCTCGGCGAGCAGGTGGATGAGGGCGGCGTCGATGTTGTCGATGCTCGCGCGCAGCCGAAGCAGCTCAGCCGGGGTCTCGCTCACCCGAGCATCGTAGGAAGCCGGCGGCGCGGCGGCGGCGCCGTCTTGCCACCCGGTCAGCCGGAGGCGGCACGGCCGGCCGGTCAGTACCAGTCGCAGGCACCTTCGACGACGGTGGGTGGTCGCGTCGTCGCGTCATAACGCCGTAGCCACGCCGGGCGCACCCGGATGAGGACGAAGCGGTCGCTGAGGATGCGGGCACCCGCGAGCTGGTCGAGGTAGGTCGGCCCGTAGGCCTCCCGCCGGTCTCCCGTGAGGAGCTCCGCGGTGCCCTCGACCTGGAGGCTCACCCCGCCCTTCCAGCCGATGACGAGGGCGACCTTGGGGTGTGCCTCGATGTTCGCGACCTTGCGCCCTTCGTCCCAGCTGTTGAGGAGGAGGTCCCCGGCGTCGGTGACCGCGAGGTCGACGAGGGCCGCCTGCGCCTCACCCGAGGCGGAGACCGTCGCGAGGACGCCCAGCCGGGCGTCCCGGACGAAGTCGACGAAGTCGGTGCACGACAGTGCCTCGGACATGGCGCTCACCTCTCGAGAAAGCCGCGGGTGCCGCGCGGCACGGACCACATCGGCGACGATACCCGCTCGACCGTGCCCGGCCGCCGGGTTGTCGAGGGGTACTCCTCGAGGCGGACGATGAGGTTCTCCAACGCCGTCCGCGTGCCCTCGGCGACCACCTCGACGCGACCGTCATCGGTGTTGCGGGCATGTCCGGCGAGGCCGAGCTCGAGGGCCTGCGCGCGGACCCACCAGCGGAACCCGACGCCCTGGACCCGTCCGCGGACGTAGAGCGTGACCCGGCTCGTGGCGTCGGACCCCTGCCGTTGCCGTCCTCCGTGAGGACTGTGCCCGTCGGGTCGAGGGGCCGCAGCGGGGTCGGGCTCGGGGTGCATGCCTGAGGCTCCTCAGCGAGGCGCCCGCTGACAGCGCGGGCAGAAGTAGGAGCTGCGGTTCATGAAGGCGACACGCCGGATCGGGGTGCCGCAGCGTCGGCAGGGCCGGCCTTCCTGGCCGTAGGCCGCGAGTGACCGCTCGAAGTAGCCGCTCGCGCCGTTGACGTTGACGTAGAGCGCGTCGAAGCTCGTCCCGCCCTGCTCGAGCGCGGCCGCCATGACCTCGCGCGTGTGCCGGAGGATCCGCGCGACGGCCGGCTTGGTGAGGGACGACGCGGGACGCCCACCGTGGACCCGAGCCCGCCACAGGCCCTCGTCGGCGTAGATGTTGCCGACCCCCGACACGTAGCGCTGGTCGAGGAGGACGCGCTTGACGGCGCTCGTGCTCGCCGTGATCCGGCGGACCACCGCCGCTTCGTCGTAGGCCGCCTCGAACGGGTCGGGCGCGATGTGGGCGATCGTCAGCGGGACACCGTCGGCGGACAGGTCGGACAGGGAGATCCCGCCGAAGGTCCGCTGGTCGACGAAGCGCAGCTCGTCCCCGCCGTCGTCGAAGGAGAGCCGGGCGTGCAGGTGGCGTTCGTCGGGCGCCTCGGGACGCTCGACGAGCAGCTGGCCGCTCATGCCGAGGTGGATGAGGAGGGCGACGGGCTCGTCGTCCGGGGCATCGAGGACGAGCCACAGGTACTTCCCGCGGCGGCGGGCCGCGCGGACGGTGCGGCCCTGGAGGCGGGCCGCGAGGTCGTCGGGGCCGGGGATGTGGCGGCGGGCGACACGCGCGCCGTGGAGGGCGGCCTCGGCGATCGTCCGCCCGGTGACTCGCTCCGCGAGACCACGCCGGACGACCTCGACCTCGGGCAGCTCCGGCATGGGGTCAGTCGGCGGGTGCGGCGTCGGCCGCCACGTCACGCAGGGAGCGCCACGCCTGTTCGGCGGCCTGCTGCTCGGCGTCCTTCTTCGTCCGGCCGGTCCCCTCGCCGCGGACGACGCCGTGGACGACGGCCTGGGCCGTGAAGGTCTTCGCGTGCTCGGGACCGGTGTCGACGACGACGTACTCCGGAGAGCCGAGGGCGAGGGCCGCCGAGGCCTCCTGGAGCGAGGTCTTCCAGTCCAGACCGGCGCCGAGGGCGGCCGAGGCGGCCATGATCGGGTCGAGGAGATGGTGGACGAGGGCCGCGGCGGCCTCGACACCGGCACACACGTAGACGCAGCCGATAACGGCCTCCGTCGTGTCGGCGAGGATCGAGTCCTTGTCCCGACCCCCGGTCGCCTGCTCCCCTCGCCCCAGCCGGAGGTAGTCGCCGAGCCCGATCGTCCGGGCGACGACGGCGAGGGCGCGCATGTTGACGACGGCCGCCCGCAGCTTGGCCAGGTGGCCCTCCGAGAGGTCGGGGTGCCCGGCGTACAGGGCGTCCGTGACGACAAGGCCGAGGACGGCGTCACCGAGGAACTCAAGCCGTTCGTTGTGCGGGGCGCCCCCCGCCTCGTAGGCGTAGGAGCGGTGGGTCAGGGCACGCCGGAGCAGCGCCTCGTCGATGACCCCCCCGGTCACCTCGTGGAGGTGACTCGCGAGGTCCTCGACGGGACGCGGGGTCCGGGCGCCGGAGGCGCGGCTCGCGGTCATGCCCGCAGGCCGGGTCTCAGCCCTGGTGCTCGGTGCGCTCGGCCTCGGCGTAGTGCCGGCCCTGGTACATGCCGCAGGACGGGCACGCCGTGTGCGGCCGCATCGGCGCGTGGCACTGGGGGCACTCCGTCACGGTCACAACCGGCGCCTTCCAGTTGGCGCGGCGGGACCGGGTGTTCGAGCGCGACGTCTTGCGCTTCGGGACAGCCACGTCAGCTCCTCTCGTCGGTGTCGCTCGGCCCCTCGTCCGGCGCGGCCAGGTCGGCCAGGACGGACCAGCGAGGGTCGAGCACGTCATGGTGATGTGTCGGGTCGTCCGCCAGGGCCGCCCCGCACTCGGGGCACAGGCCCGGACAGTCGTCCCGGCATACCGGCTGGAACGGCAGTGCGGGCACCACCGTGTCCCGGAGCACCGGTTCGAGGTCGATGAGATCGTCGACGACCCGGAGCTCCTCGCCCACGTCATCGGCACCCACCTCGTGGTGGTGTGCCGCACGGTCGGTCCACACGTAGAGCTCCTGGAAGCGGTTGTCCACGGGGAAGGACACCGGTTCGAGGCACCGTACGCAGGTGCCGGCCGCCACCGCATGGACCGAACCGGTGACGAGGACGCCCTCGACGACGGACTCCAGTCGCAGGTCGAGGGTCAGGGGCGAGCCCTCCTCGATCCCGACGACGTCCGTGCCGAGGTCGGCCGGTGCCTCGACGGTCCGCACCATCTCCGTCATGGATCCCGGGCGACGCCCGACCTCCCTGGTATCGATGACCAAGGGGGCGCGTGGGTCGAGTCGGGTCATGGCAGTGAAGGAGCGAGGCGTCGGTGGTTCGGTCCCGTCGCGGAGTGACGTGGACCAACGGGCAAGACTACCTGTCGCGGCGCGCGTCCCCAAACCGTCGGGCGGTCCACCCGGACTCAGCCGCCCAGCCGGGCCCGAAGGGCGTCGCGGACATCGTCGGCGACGAGGCCGGTGACGTCCCCGCCGTAGCGGGCGACCTCCCTGACGAGCGAGCTCGACACGTGCTCGAACCGCGGGTCCCCGGGCAGGAAGAGGGTCTCCAGGCCGGTGAGGTGCCGGTTCATGAGCGCCATGGGCAGCTCGTAGGCGAAGTCGGTTCCACCGCGCAGCCCCTTGACGAGGACGTGGACGTCCAGCTCACGGCATACGTCGACGATGAGCCGGCCGCCGAAGGCCTCGACCCGGACGTTCGGGACGTGGGCGAGCGCGGCCCGGACGTAGGCCATCCGCTCATCGACGGTGAACGTCCCCGCCTTGGCGGGGTTGTGGAGGATCGCGACGACGACCTCGTCGAAGAGGGCCGCGGCGCGCTCGACGACGTCGACGTGCCCGACGGTGACGGGGTCGTACGACCCGGGGCACACGCAGCGGCTCGGACTCACGGGCGCAAACCTACGCTGCGGGGTCGGTGACGTCACCGCGGACGCACGTGACGGCGTCGCCACCGACCCAGACGGTGTCGCCGTCGGTCGCGATGTGGACCCGGCCGCGCCGGTGCAGGGCCGTCCCCTGGGACGCGACGTAGGCCGCCGGGAGCGTGCCGTTGCCGATGAGCCACTGGGCGAGCGAGGCGTTGAGCGAGCCGGTGACCGGATCCTCCGAGAAGTCCCGTCCGTCGGCGTAGAAGGCCCGCACCTCGACGGCACACCCATCCGGGTGGGGTCGTTGCGTGGTGTAGGGCCCGACGACGCCGACCTTGAGCCCCTCGAACGCAGGGACATCCGGGTCCACGGCCAGGACGGCCTCGGCGGAGCGGAGGAGGAGCCCGACCCAGCCCGGCCCGTTGTCGCACCACGCGGCGTCGACGACGTCGCCCGGTCCGACCCTCAGAGCCCGGACGATCCGCGCGAGGAGGTCCGCAGCGACCGCTCCCCCGCGCAGGAGCGGGGGGGCCGCGAACGCAAGCCTGTCGTCGCGACGGACGGTGACGAGGCCGACGCCGCATTCCTGGACGACGGCGTCCTCGGCCGCCGGCCGGCCACCGGCCTCGAGCCACGCGTGGGCGCTGCCGATCGTCGGATGCCCGGCGAACGGCAGCTCGCCGCCGGTCGTCCAGATCCGGACGCGGTAGTCGGCGCCCGGCGCGGTCGGCCGAAGGAGGAACGTCGTCTCGGACAGGTTGGTCCACCGCGCGATCCGGGCCATGTCCGCCTCGCTCAGCCCGTCGGCGTCGTGGACGACGGCCAGGGCGTTGCCGAGGAACCTCACCGCGGAGAAGACGTCGACCAGGGAGAACCTCACGCGTGCCAGGCTAGGCCGTCGTGGCGTACCACAGGGCCGTCTCGCCGTACGTGCGGAGCGTTTCCGCGACCAGGCCGGCCGGCCAGGCGGGCTCGGGCGAGCGGGAGGACCGCTCGACGACGACGTGGCCGCCGTCGGCGACCCAGCCGCCGACGACGAGGGCCTGGAGGACCGCGGCGAGGGCGTCCTCCCGCACGGCGTAGGGGGGGTCGAGGAGGACGACGTCGTAGGCCGTCCCGCCCGTCCTGAGGTAGCTCTCGACCGTCGAGGCCACCACCCGGGCCTGGGCGAGACCGAGGTCGCGGGCGTTGCCGGTGACGAGGGTGCAGACGCGCCGGTCGGACTCGACGAGGGTCACGGCGGCGGCCCCACGGGAGGCGGCCTCGAGGCCGAGGGCGCCGGACCCGGCATACAGGTCGAGGACCCGCGCACCGGCGAGCGCGCCCCGGGCCGCGAGAGCCGAGAAGAGCGCCTCGCGGACCCTCTCGCTCGTCGGCCGCGTGCCCGACCCGGCAGGGGTGCGCAGCCGCCGCCCGCCGGCCCTCCCGGCGATGATCCGGGTCATGTCAGCCGCGCTCGAGGAAGGCGGCACGGTCGGGGCCGAGCCGGTCCCGGACGGCGGCGGCGAGGTCGGGATGGGACGCAAGGGCCGGGTCGGCCTCGACGAGGGCGAAGGCGTCCTCGCGGGCGATGCCGATGACCTCCTCGTCGCGGGCGAGACGGAGGAAGCGCAGGCTCGTCCGGCCGTGCTGTGCCGCCCCGAGGATGTCCCCCTCGCGCCGTTGCTCGACGTCGAGGGTGGCCAGCTCGAACCCGTCCGTCGTCGCGGCGACGGCATCGAGCCGCTGGGTCGCCGGCTCCGCCGTCGAGGCGCTCACGAGGAGGCAGAGCCCGGGATGCTCGCCACGCCCGACCCGGCCGCGCAGCTGGTGCAGCTGGGAGACCCCGAACCGGTCCGCGTCGAGGATGACCATGACCGTGGCGTTCGGGACGTCGACGCCGACCTCGACGACGGTCGTCGCGACGAGGACGTCGATGCCGCCGCGGGCGAACGCGGTCATGACGGCGTCCTTCTCCTCGGCCGGCAGCTCGCCATGGAGCACCGCGGTCCTCAGCCCGGCGAGCGACGGGATGCGCGTCAGCTCGTCGTGGACCTTCAGGACGGACCGGAGGGGACGGGCGGGCGAGCCACCCGGTTCCTCCTCGGACTCCTCCCACGGCTCGTAGGCGGCCTCCGGGTCGGCGCTGTCCCCCACGAGCAGGGGCGCCGGTGCCGCCGCGAGCTCGTCGAGCCCGTCAAGCCCGTCGTCGCCGTCGTCGTGGATCCGCGGGCAGACGACGTAGGCCTGTCGGCCGGCACGGACCTCCTCGGCGACACGCCCCCATGTCCGGTCCAGCCAGCCGGGCCTGCTCTCCGGGACGACGTGCGTCGCGATGGGCGAGCGCCCGTGGGGCAGCTCGCGGAGCATCGAGGTGTCCATGTCGCCGAAGACCGTCATGGCGACCGTCCGCGGGATCGGCGTGGCCGTCATGACGAGGACGTGGGGCGCGGTGTTCCCCTTGCCGCGCAGGGCATCGCGCTGCTCGACGCCGAAACGGTGCTGCTCGTCGACGACGACGAGGGCGAGGTCGGCGAAGGAGACCTTGTCCTGGATGAGGGCATGGGTCCCGACGACGATCCCGGCCTGCCCCGAGGCGATGTCGAGGAGGGCCGTGCGTCGGGTCGCCGTCGACTGGCCGCCGGTGAGCAGGACGACCTCGGTCGCCGGGCCGGAACCGGCGAAGAGCCCGGTGCCCTCGGCGAGGGGGCCGAGCAGACCGCGGATGGACCGAAGATGCTGGGCGGCGAGAACCTCCGTCGGGGCGAGCAGCGCCGCCTGGCCGCCGCTGTCGACGGCCGCGAGCATGGCCCGGACGGCGACGACGGTCTTGCCGGACCCGACCTCGCCCTGAAGGAGCCGGTTCATCGGCGTCGGGCGGGCCAGGTCGGCGGCGATCTCCTCGCTGACAGCCTTCTGCCCGGCGGTGAGCGCCCACGGGAGCCGGGCGTCGAACGCCTCGAGGAGCCCGCCGGCGCGCGGCGCGCGAGGGGTCGTCGCCTCCTGGGCCTGCTCGGCCCGGCGCGTCGCCAGTGCCGTCTGGAGGAGGAAGGCCTCCTCGAACCGCATCCGTTCGCGGGCGCGCTGGACGTCGGCGAACGATGTCGGCAGGTGGAGGGCTCGCACGGCCTCGAGCGAGCCCATGACCCGCCGGCGCGACCGGACGTCCGCGGGGACCGGGTCGGGCCACTCGTCGAGGACGTCGAGGACGCGTTCGACGGACCGCACGATCGTCCAGTTCTGGATCCTCGGGACGCGCGAGTAGACGGGCAGCAGGCCCGTCCGGTCGGCGGCCTCGGCGTCCTCGAGGAGCTCGTAGTCCGGATGGGCGAGCTGGAGCCGGTCGCGGAATGCCGTGACCTGGCCCGCGAAGACGGCGCGCGCCCCTGGCACGAGCTTGGTGGCGTGGCCGTAGTTGTTGAAGAAGGTCACGCCGAGGTTCTGGGTGCCATCGGTGATGGTCGCCTCGAAGATGGTCCCGCGCCGCTGCTTCATCCTCCGGGCGGTGGCCGTCCGGACCGTGGCGACGACGACGGCATACATGCCGACGTGGAGGCGGGAGAGGTCGGGGGTCCATGTCGTGTAGCGCCGGGGGAGGAAGCCCAGGAGGTCCTCGACGGTGTGCAGGTCCCGCCCGGACGCGAGCCGGGTCGCCGCCTGGCCGATGATCCCCTTCAGTGGCGTCTGCGGCCCGACGGTCACGGGAGCCACCTGGTCGACCGGTTCATTCGACCCCCATGAGGAGCGGATAGTACGGCTGGCCGCCGTCGACCACCGTGACGTCGAGGCCGCGCCTGCTCCGGGCGGCGGCGGCCACCCGCTCGCCGAGCCCCGCGGGGGCATCGACGCCGGTGACGATCGTCACGAGCTCACGCGGGTCCGAGAGGAGCCGGTCGAGCACCTGCTCGGCGACGGCGCCGAGGTCGTCCCCGATGAGGGCGAAGTCCCCGTCGATGATGCCGAGGACGTCCCCCGTCGAGCAGCGTCCGGCCATCGTCAGCCCCTCTCGGGCGGCGACGGTGACCCCGCCGTGGCGGGTGGCGGCCGCGGCCTGCGCCATGGCGACCGCGTTGTCCGGGGCCGGCGCGTCCGGGTCGAACACGGCCATGGCGGCGATCCCCTGGACAACGGTGCGCGACGGGACGACGTGGATGGCCACCCCCTCGGCTCGGGCGGCGGTCGCCGCGACCTGAGCGGCCATGAGGGTGTCCCGGTCGTTCGGGAGGACGATGACCGAGCGCGCGCCGGTCTCGAGGACGGCGTCGAGGAGCTGCCGGGTCGAGGCGCGGCCGCCCGGTCCGGACGCGACGACGACGGCGCCTGCCGCCTCGAGGAGGGTACGGATCCCCGGACCCGCGGCGCAGGCGACGACTCCGACGCCCGCCCGGTGCTGCGCAAGCCGGGTCGCGAAGTGGCTGATCCGGATGCGGTGGGGGCGTCCCGCGGCGAGCGCCGCCTCGACGGCCGCGCCCGGGTCGTCGACGTGGACGTGGATGTTCCACAGGTCGGGCCCTCCGATGACGAGGAGGGAGTCGCCGAGGACGTCGAGCCGCTCACGGAGGGCGTCGACGCGCGTGGCATCGCTCTCGTCGAGGAGGTACATGACCTCGTAGGCCGGACCACTGGGCAGGATCGCATGGTGGCTCTCGGGGACGCCGTCGTCCAAGGGGCCGTGCGCCGTTCCGGGACCGACGACCCCCCACAGCGCACGGCGCTCGACGTTCTCCCCGGCCGTCGGGTCCTCCAGGTCGTCCGAGCCGCCCTCGAGAACACGCCGGAGCGCCTCGAGGACGAGGACGTACCCCGCGGCGCCGGCATCGACGACACCGGCGTCCCGCAGGACCTCGAGCAGCTCCGGCGTGCGCCGAAGAGACGCCAGAGCCTCGTCGTGGCAGATCGCGACGAGCTCGCCTATGCGCGTGACGCCCGCGGAGGCGGCCCGCTGGGCGACCCGCGCCACGTCGTCGGCGACGGTGAGGATCGTCCCCTCGACCGGGTGGACGACGGCGCGTCGCGCCGCCTCGGCGGCCTTGCGCATCCCGTTGGTGAGCAGCGACGCGTCGATCGCGTCGGCCCCCGCCTCGGCGACGGCCTCGGCGAACCCCCCGAGGAGCTGGCTGAGGATGACCCCGGAGTTGCCCCGGGCCGACAGGAGCATGGCCCGGGCGATTCCCGACACGTCCTCGACGAGGCTGGCGCGACCGAGGACGCCGCGGCGCTCGTGGTCGGCAACGACGGCGGCAAGGGCGGCGTCGAACGTGAGGTAGAGGTTCGTCCCCGTGTCACCGTCGGGGACGGGGTAGACGTTGAGCCGGTCGATCTCGCTGCGGTGCGCCGCGAGAAGGGCGCGCGTCGCGACGGCCCACCGGCGGGCGTCAGCGGCGGTGACGATCTCGACCACGGTCGAAGGCTAACGAACGCGGGTCGACGGCGTTTTGGTGCGGCGCCGGGCCTCGGCTAGGATTGGCCGGTTCCCGAGACGCCCGGCGCGCCCTGTCGCGCCCGCTCGCACGCACGTCGACGGACCGACGACCTCGACCGACCACCAAGGAGTACCCCGTGGCTGCCAACTGCGACGTCTGCGGCAAGGGCCCGAGCTTCGGCCACAGCATCTCGCACTCCCACCGGCGGACCAAGCGCCGCTGGAACCCGAACATCCAGCGAGTCCGGGTCCTCACCGGCCCGACGGGGACGACGCCGACCCGGATGAACGTCTGCACGTCGTGCCTGAAGGCCGGCAAGGTCGTCAAGCGCTGACGTCCTGCCTCCCGAACGGGTCGGTCACCAGTGGTGGCCGACCCTTTTCGTAGGCCCACCTCACCCGGCGAAGTGGTCCCACCCCGCCGGAACGGCGTCGGCGCCGTCGACGCCGATGCCGGCACCCTCGTGGACCGCACCGATGACGCGCCAGCCGTCGGGCAGTGGCGAGACGGAGGGGAACGTCGCGACGAGGCTGTGCTCCTCGCCTCCGGTGAGCACGCACGTCAGCGCGTCGGCGGCGCCGACCGCCGGGACGAGCCGCTCGACGTCGGGGCCGAGGGCTGCCCGGGAGAGGTCGACCCGCACGCCGCTGGCCCGGCCGACACGGTCGACGTCCCGCAGGAGCCCGTCCGAGATGTCGATCATGGCCGTCGCGCCGGCGTCCGCGGCGGGCGGGCCTTCCCACCAGGCCCCGGTCGGGCGCAGGTGGGCGGCGACGAGCGGGTCATCGGAGGGTCCCTGGCGCTGAAGCAGCAGCAGGCCGGCGCCGGCCGTGCCGAGGGTTCCGGCGACGGCGACGACGTCTCCCGGGCGCGCCCCGCCGCGCCGGACCGGGGGGCGTCCGGCGAGCTGCCCGAGGGCCGTGACCGAGATGACGAGGACGCCCTCGGGAGCGCTCGACAGGTCTCCCCCGAGGACGCTGACCTGCGCCCGCGCGCAGCCGACGCCGAGCGCCTCGGCGAACCGCTCGACCCAGTCGACCTCGGTCGCCGGGTCCGCGACGAGGGTGACGAGCAGCGACGTCGGGACCGCGCCCATGGCCCCGATGTCGGCGAGGTTCTGGGTGAGGCACTTCACGGCGACATCGGCGGGGGTCGACCATGCATCGACCCAGTCGCGGTTGCGGACGAACGCGTCCGTCGTCGCGACGAGCGTGTCCGAGGTCAGCCGGAGGACCGCGGCGTCGTCGCCGGGGCCGACGAGGTCCCCCTGGCGCGCGGCGAAACGCGGAAGGATCCGCTCGAGGATCCCCTCCTCGGAGAGGTCGGACAGCCGCAGCCGGGCCCGTGGGCTCACGTGTTCTCCTCCCGGGCAGACGCCGCGTCAGAAGGCACGGTAGCGTCAGGGCATTGCCGGGCCGTACCGGCCATCGACATCCCGTCCGACGAGAGCGAGGTCCACCATGGTCGTCCAGGCCTACATCCTCATCCAGACCGAGGTCGGGAAGGCCGCCTCCGTCGCCCGAAGCATTGCCGGGATCGCCGGCGTCACCCAGGCCGAGGATGTCACCGGCCCCTACGACGTCATCGCCCAGGTCGAGGCCAACACCGTCGACGAGCTCGGCAAGCTCGTCGTCGCCAAGGTCCAGGAGGTCGAGGGCATCACCCGCACCCTGACCTGCACGATCGTCAAGATCTGAGCCGTATGCCCGTCCCGCCCGTTCGGCGGGCCCGCCGCCGCCGTGCGGGCGGCAGGCTGAGAGTGGCGGCCGGCGTGGCCTGCGCCCTCCTCGTGTCGGCCCTGTCCGGCTGCTCGAGCACGGTGACCGTGACGGTGCCTGCGCAGGCCGCCGCGTGTGGCTCGCCCTCCTGGCCGAGGACGGTCGGCACGGCCGCGGCCCGTGCGGTGTCGGTGAGCTCCCCCGCCGTCGCCGCGTGGGGCGACCCGGCGATCGTCGCCCGGTGCGGGCTCCCCGCGCTCACCCCGACGACCGACCCGTGCGTCACCGTCGACGGGGTCGACTGGGTCGCCCGGCAGGGGAGAGACGCGACGACGATGGCAAGCTACGGGACGAACCCCGCCGTCGAGGTCCGCGTCCCGGCGCGCTACGGCCCGGCGCCGCTGCTCATGCCGGCGTTCTCTGCGGTCGCCCGCGCCCTCCCCCACACCGGCCACCACTGCGTGTGAGCCCCAGTCAGCGCAGCCCCACCCGGCGCTCGAGGGCCAGGGTGATGAGCTCGTCGATCAGCGCGGCGTAGGGGATGCCCGACTCGGCCCACATGACGGGGAACATCGAGGTCGGGGTGAACCCCGGCATCGTGTTGATCTCGTTGATGAGGATCTCGCCGTCGTTCGTGTAGAAGAAGTCGCACCGGGCCAGCCCCTCGCAACCAGCTGCGTCGAACGCCGTGACGGCCATGGCGCGGATCCGGTCGGCGACGTCCGCCGGGACGTCGGCGGGGCACGACAGGACGACGTTGTCGCCGTCGAGGTACTTCGCGTCGAAGTCGTAGAACTCGTGCCCCTGGACGACGCGGCACTCTCCGACGGCGCTCGCCCGCGTCGACGCGGTCCCGTGCCCCTGGAGGAGCCCGCACTCGATCTCGCGGCCGACGATGCCCGCCTCGAGAACGACCTTGGGGTCGTGCTCCCGGGCCGTCTCGATGGCGGCGCGGAGCTCGGCGGCCTCGTGGACCTTGACGATGCCCATGCTCGACCCGGCACGTGCCGGCTTGACGAACACCGGGTAGCCGAGCGCCTCGGCCTTGCCCAGGGCGGCGTGGGGGTCGCGCAGCCACTCGCGGTCGGTGATGACGGCATACGGGCCGACCGGCAGGCCGGCCGCCTCGAAGACGACCTTCATAAGGTGCTTGTCCATCATCAGGGCCGACGCGGCGACGCCGGAGCCGACGTAGCGGACATCGGACAGCTCGAGGAGCCCCTGGATCGTCCCGTCCTCCCCGAACGGACCGTGAAGGAGGGGGAAGACGACATCGACCTCGCCGAGCGTCCTCGGCACCTCGCCGGGCGAGAGCACGGTGAGCTCCCGGTCCCGCGTACTCGTCGGCACGACGACCGTGGCCCCCGTGTCCGCGACCGCGGGGGTGTTTCGCGTGCTCAGCCGCAGCGGCTCGGCCTCGTCCGGCATAAGGACCCATCGCCCGTCCGGCGCGATGCCGACGGGGATGACGTCGTAGCGCTCCCGGTCGATGGCCGTCAGCACGCTTGCCGCCGTCGAGCAGGACACGGCGTGCTCGGAGGAGCGGCCCCCGAAGACGAGGGCCACACGGATCTTCTGCTCGCTGATCATCGCCTGCGAGCGTAGCCCGCGCCGCGCCGCCTACGCTGACGGCGTGGCCGACCATGCCGAACCAGACCTCAGCCCAGACACCCAGGTCGTCGCGCTGGGCCGCCCGCAGCCCCGTCCCGGTGCCGCCGTCAACGCCCCCGTCGAGCTGACGTCGACGTACCACGCCGGCGGCGACCTCGACTACGGCCGCTCGGGAAACGCGACGTGGACGGCCTTCGAGGAGGTTCTCGGCGCCCTCGAAGGCGGTATGGCGCTGCTGTATGCCTCGGGCCTGGCCGCCATCGACGCCGCCCTGTCGCTGGTCCCCACCGGCGGCGTCGTCGTCGCTCCGCGGTCGGCCTATGGCGGGACGGTGACGACCCTCACGCAACGCTCCGACGACGGGTCGCTTACCGTCCGCTGGGCCGACCTCACCGACGTCGGAGCCGTCCGGGACATGCTTCCCGGGGCCGCCCTCCTCTGGGTCGAGTCGCCGACGAACCCGCTCCTCGAGGTCTGTGACGTGCCGGCTCTCGTCGCGGCGGCCCACGAGGCCGATGTCGTCGTCGTCATGGACAACACGTTCGCAACGCCGCTGCTCCAGCGGCCGCTCGCCGACGGGGTCGACGTCGTCGTCCACTCGGTGACCAAGTACCTCTCGGGACACTCCGACGTCATCCTCGGCGCCGTCGTCACCCCGGCGAGCGACGAGGGCCGGGCACGGCAGGAGCGGCTCCTCCGCCACCGGACGATGCGCGGCGCCATCCCCGGCCCGATGGAGGCGTGGCTCGCCGTCCGCGGCATACGGACCCTTCACCTTCGGGTCGCCCGGGCGACGGCGAACGCGGGAGAGCTCGCCCGCCGCCTGCGTGGTCACCCCAGCGTCGAGCGGGTGCGTTACCCCGGGTTCGGGGCCATCGTGTCGATCGAGACCATCGGCGGCGCGGAGGCTGCCGAACGCGTCTGCGGGGCGACCCGCATCTGGGTCCACGCGACGAGCCTCGGCGGCGTCGAGTCGCAGCTGGAGCGTCGTCGCCGGCATGCCAACGAGCCGCCGACGACGCCGGACAACCTGGTCCGGCTCTCGGTCGGCATCGAGGACGTCGACGACCTGTGGCGCGACCTGGACGCCGCCCTGCGGAAGGCCTGACCGGGCCGGCTCAGCCCTTCGGGCGACCCTTGGCCTTCCGGTAGTTGCCGATGGCCGGCAGCCCGGCCTTCCGCGTGTCGAACCGCTCGGCGGGGGCCTTCTCGCCGCGGAGCTCCTCGACGAGGGTCGTGATGGCGGCGATGATCCGGTCACTGGCCGTGCGGAGCACCTCGTCGGTCAGCGGCTCGTCGTAGAGGTCCTCCAACGGCACGGGCGGCCCGGCGCGGAACCGCATCGTCTTGCGTGGCAGGAGCCGCAAGGCCCTCTCGTACGGGCCCATGATGTCCTGAGGACCCCACTGGCCGACGGGGATGACCGGACACTTCGTCGTCAGGGCGATCTTGGCCGCGCCGGTCTTCGGCGTCATCGGCCACAGGTCCGGGTCGCGCGTCAGCGTCCCTTCGGGGTAGAGGGCGATGCACTTGCCGTCCTCGACGGCCTTGACGGCGGCACGGAACGCGTCGACGGCGTGGCCCGACTCGCGGTAGACGGGGATCTGGTCGGCCGCGCGGAGGATGCTGCCGACGACCGGCGTCCTGAACACCCCGATCTTGCCGAGGAAGTAGGGGTCGACCCCGCTGTCGTAGAGGAAGTGGGCGTAGGGGACGGGGTCGGCGTACGTCACGTGGTTGCACGCCGCGACGAACCCCCCGCTGCGTGGCAGGTTCTCCTGGCCCGACCAGTCCCGTTTCGTGACGGCCAGCGTCGGGGTCCGCAGGAGGCAGACCGCGAGACGGTAGGCCGGCGGGAGCGGCTCGCCACGGCGTGTCCGACGGCGGCTGGCTCGGTCCTCGCGCAGGGTCACGGTGCTCCTCTCGTCGTCGCCCGTTCCGCGACCATCGTGCTCAAAGCGGGGCGCGGTGTCGAGCGTGCCTCGCACGCTGGCACGATGTCCCGGTGAGGCAGACCGGAACCTGGGGCGTCGTCATCCCCGTCAAGTGCGGAGCGTATGCGAAGTCGCGCCTGTCCGTCCCGCGGGTCTCTCGCGCCACGCTCGCGCTCGCCATGGCGGTCGACACCGTGGCCGCCGCCCGCGCGGCGCTCACCGGGCCGGTCCTCGTCGTCACCTCCGACCGGCGCGTCGCGCAGGACGTCCGGAGCGTGGGCGCGTGCGTCCTCGCCGACCCCGGCCGCGGACTGGCAGAGGCGGTCGCCGCCGGGCTCGACGCCCTCCCCGCCGGTGCGCGGGCCGTCCTCCTCGGTGACCTCCCCGCGCTGCGCCCCGCCGACCTCCTCGCCGCGCTGGCGGCGTGTGCCCACCATGAGCGGGCCTTCGTCCCGGACCGCCCCGGCACGGGAACCGTCCTGCTGACGGCGCGGGCGGGCTCGGCACCGGTGCCCCGGTTCGGCGAGGGCTCCGCCGCGGCTCACGACGCCGCGGGGCATACGCGCGTCGACCTCGACCTGCCCAGCCTGCGGACCGACGTCGACGACGTCGCGGACCTCGCCGCCGCGCAGATCCTTGGGGTCGGACCCCGCACCCGCGAGGCGCTCGCCGCGGCCCGCTAGGCTCGCCCTGTGCAGGCGAGCGTTCACACCTTCGACCCGGAGACCGGCAACGGTTCGGCCCTACTCGACGACGGTCGCGAGGTGACCTTCGCCGGAGAGGTGTTCGACCGGAGCGCGCTGCGGCTGCTTCGCCCCGGCCAGCGCATCACGGTCGTCCTCGGCGCCGACGGCCGCTCCCTCACCCGGCTCTACGTCGTCGGCATCGGCGACGACCAGACGATCCGCTGACTCAGTCGGTCGTGTAGGCGGCGCCGAGGGCGTCGAGCTTCTCCCCGAACCGCTCGTACCCGCGGTAGATGATCTCCGTGCCGTTGACGGTGGACTCCCCCTCGGCGGCGAGCGCCGCGATGAGGTAGCTGAAGCCGCCGCGCAGGTCCGGGACGGTGATCTCCGCGGCGTGGAGCGGGCTCGGTCCCGAGATGGCCGCGGAGTGTCGGTAGTCCGCCCGCCCGAACCGGCACGGCGACCCTCCGAGGCACTCGCTGTAGATCTGGATGTGTGCGCCCATCTCGTTGAGCGCGTCGGTGAAGCCGAACCGGTTCTCGTAGACGGTCTCATGGATGATCGACAGGCCGGTGGTCTGGGTGAGGACGACGACCATGGGCTGCTGCCAGTCCGTCATGAAGCCGGGGTGGACGTCCGTCTCCAGGGCGATCGAGTGCAGCTCCCCGCCCGGGTGCCAGAACCGGATGCCCTCGTCGTCGACGTCGAAGGCACCGCCGATCTTGCGGAAGACGTTGAGGAACGTCATCATCGGCTGCTGCTGCGCGCCGAGGACGTAGATGTCTCCGCCGGTCGCCAGCGCCGCGCAGGCCCAGGACCCGGCCTCCATGCGGTCGGGGATGGCCCGGTGGTCGAAGCCGCCGAGGCGCTCGACGCCCTCGATCTCGATGACCCGGTCGGTCTGGACGGAGATGACGGCGCCCATCTTCTGCAGGACGGCGACGAGGTCCATGATCTCCGGCTCGATGGCGGCGTTGCGCAGCTCCGTCGTCCCGTGGGCGCGCACGGCCGTGAGGAGGACCTGCTCGGTCGACCCGACGCTCGGGTAGGGCAGCCGGATCCGGGCCCCGCGCAGCCCCTCGGGCGCCGTCAGGCGCATGCCCTCGGGGCGTTTCTCGACGACCGCCCCGAACTGGCGGAGCACGTCGAGGTGGTAGTTGATGGGCCGTTCCCCGATCCGGCACCCGCCGAGGTCGGGGATGAACGCCTCGCCGAGCCGGTGGAGGAGCGGACCGCAGAGCAGCACGGGCACCCGTGAGGACCCGGCGTGGGCGTCGATGTCGGCGACATGGGCCTGTTCGACGTTGGTCGGGTCGAGGACGAGCTCGCCGTCGTGGTCGGTCGAGTCGATCCGGACGCCGTGCAGCTCGAGCAGCCCGGAGACGATCTGGACGTCCGAGATCTCCGGGACGTTCCGCAGGCGGCACTCCTCCTCCGCCAGGAGCGCGGCGACCATGGCCTTCGAGACGAAGTTCTTCGCACCACGCACCTCGACGTCACCGACGAGAGGGACGCCACCGGTGATCCTCAGGACGTTGCCCATGTCGCCACACTCTCACGACGACGCGGGAGTTTCCTCGTCGGGGACC
>JAJXUB010000053.1 GCA_021783215.1 Actinomycetes bacterium
ACGGCTCATGCGGGACGGTCCGCTCGATCGACGCGGCCTGGCTGTAGTAGTGCCAGCGCTCGGTCGCGTCGGCCTGGGCGAGAACGCCGAGGTGGGCGGCCCGCTCGGGGTCGGATCTGGTCAGCATGGAGAAGCGTGTCTCGGCGGCCATGAAGTCGGTGACCTTCGTCGTCGGCGCCTTGCTGTCGAGCTTGAGCGGCACGGCGTGCTCGTCCCGCTCGTCCGGGCGGAACCGGTAGAGAGGCCAGTAGCCCGAGCTCACGGCCTCCTTCTGGTGGCTCATCGACGTCGACATCTCGATGCCGTGGGCGATGCACGTCGAGTAGGCGATGAGGATGGACGGGCCGTCCCATGCCTGCGCCTCGAGCATCGCACGGATCGTCTGCTGCTCGTTGGCGCCGATGGCCAGCTGGCCGACATAGACGTTGCCGTATGCCTGCGCGAGGAGTCCGAGGTCCTTCTTCGGGCCCCCCTTGCCGGACATCGCGAACTTCGCGCTCGCCCCGCGAGGGGTCGCCTTGCTCGCCTGGCCGCCGGTGTTGCTGTACGCCTCGGTGTCGAGGACGAGGATGTTGACGTTGCGGCCGCTGGCGAGGACGTGGTCGAGCCCGCCGTAACCGATGTCGTAGGCCCAGCCGTCGCCACCGACGATCCAGAAGGACTTGTCGACGAGCTCGTCGGCGAGGCTCGTCAGGGCCGTCACCGCCGCGGCATGGTCTCCGCCGGCGCCGACGCCGGCGAGCGACCTCTTCAGGTCCTCGACCCGGTCGCGCTGGGCGAGCAGGGCGCCTTCGCTCGACTGGTCGGCGTCGACGAGGGCGTCGACCAGCTCGGCCGGGAGCACGCCCGCCTCGCGGAGCTCGACGGCATACCGCTTGGCATCCTCGTGCTGACGCTCCCAGGCGAGCCGCATGCCGAGGCCGAACTCGGCGTTGTCCTCGAAGAGGGAGTTCGACCACGCCGGGCCGCGACCGGCCGCGTTGGTCGTCCACGGCGTCGTCGGGAGGTTGCCGCCGTAGATCGACGTGCACCCGGTCGCGTTGGCGACGACCATCCGGTCACCGAACAGCTGCGTGAGCGTCTTGAGGTACGGCGTCTCGCCACAGCCGGAGCAGGCGCCGGAGAACTCGAAGAGCGGCTCGAGCTGGGCGACACCCTTGACCTGGTCGTGCCGCACGAGCGCGCGGTCGACCTCGGGGATCGTCAGGAAGAAGTCGAAGCGCTCGCGCTCGGTGTCGGCGTGCTCGAGGTAGGGCTCCATGTTGATCGACTTGTGCTTGGCCTCGGTCTTGCTCTTGGCCGGGCAGACGTCGACGCAGATGCCGCAGCCCGTGCAGTCGTCCGGCGTCACCTGGACGGTCAGCTGGTAGTCCTTGAGGTTGCGGTCGTTGTACTTCTTGCTGAGGAAGCCCTCGGGCGCGTCGGAGAGGTCGCTCTCGGGGAAGATCTTGATCCGGATCGCCGCGTGCGGGCAGGTGATGGCGCACTTGCCGCAGTCGATGCAGATGGACGGGTCCCAGACGGGGATCTCCTCGGCGATGGCCCGCTTCTCCCACTTGGTCGTGCCGGTGGGGAAGGTCCCGTCGACGGGAAGGGCGCTGACCGGCAGGAGGTCGCCGTCGCCGCGCATCATGACGGCGGTGACCTGCTTGACGAAGTCGGGAGCCGCCTCGGGCATGGGGCGCAGGGCCAGGTCGCCGGTGCCGATCTCGGTGGGGATCTTCAGCGGGGCGAGGTGGTCGATGGCGCGGTCGATGGCCGCGTAGTTGCGCTCGACGACGATCCGTCCGCGCTTCCCGTACGACGTCTCGACGGCCTTCTTGACCTTGGCGACGGCCTCCTCCTGGGGGACGACGCCCGACAGGTAGAAGAAGCACGGCTGCATGACGGTGTTGATGCGGCTGCCGAGGCCGGCGTCACGGGCGACGCGCGAGGCGTCGATGACCCACGTGTCGAGCTCCTTGTCGACGATCGTCCGGCGGATGTCGACGGGCAGGTGCTCCCAGACCTCCTCGGCGGGGTACGGCGTGTTCAGGAGGAGCTTGGCGCCATGCTTGGCGACCTTGAGGACGTCGACCTGGGAGAGGATCCCGAACTGGTGACAGGCGACGAAGTCGGCCTCGTCGACGAGGTACGTCGAGCGGATCGGGTCGGGCCCGAACCGCAGGTGGGACACGGTGATGGCGCCGGACTTCTTGCTGTCGTAGACGAAGTAGCCCTGGGCGTAGCGCCCCTCGTCGCCGATGATCTTGACGCTCGACTTGTTCGCGCCGACCGTCCCGTCGGAGCCGAGGCCGTAGAAGACGGCCGAGAGCGCGCCCGTGTCGACCCGGAAGGCGGGGTCGACGTCGAGGCTCAGGTGGGTGACGTCGTCGTTGATACCGACCGTGAAGCGCCGCTTCGGCGCCTCCTTGGTCAGCTCGTCGAGGACCGCCTTGCACATGGCCGGGGTGAACTCCTTCGAGGACAGCCCGTACCTGCCCCCGATGACGCGTGGCATACCCGCGGTGAAGCGGTCCGCGCCCTCCTCGAGCAGGGCCGTCATGACGTCGAGGTGGAGCGGTTCGGCGGGCGCGCCGGGCTCCTTCGTCCGGTCGAGGACGGCGATGCCGCGGACCGTCTCCGGCAGGGCCGCGACGAGGTCGGCCGCGGGGAACGGGCGGTAGAGGCGCAGGCTGACGACGCCGACCTTCTCGCCCTGCGTGACGAGCTCTTCGACGGTCTCGGTCATGGCACCGACGCCGCTGCCCATCATGATGACGACGCGCTCGGCGTCGGGAGCGCCGACGTAGTCGACGAGGTCGTAGCGGCGCCCGGTCTGGTCGGCGAACTCCTTGAAGACCTGGCGGACGATCCCCGGTACCTCGTTGTAGAACGGGTTGCAGGCCTCGCGGGCCTGGAAGAAGACGTCGGGGTTCTGGGCCGTCCCGCGGATGACGGGGGCGTCGGGGGTGAGGCCGCGGGCTCGGTGGGCGAGGACGTCCTCCTCGCGGATCAGGGCGCGCATGACGCCCTCGTCGACGAGCTCGATCTTGTTGACCTCGTGCGAGGTCCGGAACCCGTCGAAGAAGTGCAGGAACGGCACGCGGGCGCGCAGGGTGGCCGCGTGGGAGACGAGGGCGAAGTCGTGAGCCTCCTGGACGCTGTTGGCGCACAGCATCGCCCACCCGGTCATCCGGGCGGACATGACATCCGACTGGTCGCCGAAGATCGACAGGGCGTGGGTCGCGATGGTCCGGGCCGCGACGTGGATGACGGCCGGCGTCAGCTCGCCGGCGATCTTGTACATGTTGGGGAGCATGAGGAGCAGCCCCTGGCTCGCGGTGAACGTCACGCCGAGCGCGCCCTTGGTGACGGCACCGTGCAACGCGCCGGCGGCGCCGCCTTCGCTCTGCATCTCGATGACCTCCGGGACGGCGCCCCACAGGTTCTTCCGGCCTGCCGCGCTCCACGCGTCGGCGAACTCGCCCATCGGCGACGCCGGCGTGATCGGGTAGATCGCCACGACCTCGCTGACGGCGTGCGCGACATGTGCCGCCGCCTCGTTGCCGTCGAGGACAGCCCAGGTGGTTGTCATTCCGTTCCCTTCGTGAACTGCGTGGAGGCGCGCACAGTCGGCTGACGTCGTCGTGGCGTGCGTCCATCATCCTCCGGCCCCGGCGGGGTGCTCAATCGGCCCCCGGACACACCTCGGGTACACGGCAAGCCCGCAGGTCATGCCCGACGTCACGTGCGCGGAGTCGCTCACGCCAGGGGGAGAAGGACGACCCGGGAGCGCAGGAGAAGGGGGAGTGGGTCGACGTATGCCGACCCGCGCGCGGCGCCGAGGTGTAGGCAGACGAGGGGGCTGCAGTGCGAGCCGGACGGGACGAGGCGGCCGAGGATGTCACCCGTCGCCACCAGCCGGCCCGGCGCCACGGCCGGGGCGACCGGCTCGTACGTCGAGCGCAGGCCGTCCCGGTGCGTCACGGCGACGACCGGCCGTCCCGCGATGACGCCGACGTAGCTGACGACGCCCCCCTCGACGGCGCGGACGAGCGTCCCGTCCGCCGCGTTGAGGTCGAGGCCCCGGTGGCCCGCGCCCCAGGCGGAGCCGGGCGCCTCGAAGGGGCGGGCGATGACCGGTCGCGGCACGATCGGCCACCGCCAGCGCCCGGCTCTGGGTGTGGCCGGCGGCGCGCCGGGCGGCCGGCCGCTGGTCTGTCGGACGGCGGCGGGAGGGGACATGGCAGGCGGCCCAGCCGGCATCGCGACGGCCTCGACGGTGACCGCCACGGCGCCGACGGCGAGAAGCCCGGTCGTCAGGACGCGCATACGGACACCGTGCGCCGCGGGATGCGCTGGCGGGCCGGAGACCGTGCGATCTGTGGACGGCGGACCCTCGGGGCGCCTCCCTGTGGACATCCCTCCCCTCCCTGCCTGCGTCTGCGTAATTGCGGCCCATGGCCGGCGATTGCGCAGACGCACGCAGGGGTCGTCAGCCCGAGCGGAGTTCGGCGAGGCGCCTGACCGCCTCCTCGAGGACCTCGGGGCGCTTGCAGAAGGCGAACCGGACGAGCGTCGGCGCCGCGGTCGGGTCGTCGTGGAACACGGACACGGGCACCGCCGCCACCCCGACGCGCTCGGGCAGGCTCTCGCAGAAGGACAGCGCGTCGGTCGCGCCGAGCGGCGCCGCGTCCGCGACGACGAAGTACGTCGCGCGGGGGACCGACACGGTCAAGCCCGTCGCCCGGAGGCCAGCGACGAGGACGTCGCGCTGGTGCTGCAACGTCGCGGCGACACCGGAGAACACGTCGTCGGGCAGTCCGAGCCCCACGGCGATGGCCGGCTGGAACGGACCCGACGCGACATACGTGAGGAACTGCTTGACCGTGCGGACCGCGGCGACCGCCTCCGCGGGGCCGGTGACCCACCCGACCTTCCACCCGGTCGTCGAGAAGGTCTTGCCGCCGCTGGAGATCGTCAGGGTCCGCTCCGCCATGCCCGGCAGCGACGCGACGGGGATGTGCGTCGCGCCGTCGAACGTGAGGTGCTCGTAGACCTCGTCGGTGACGACCCACGCGTCGTGCTCGCGGGCCAGCCGGCAGACCAGGTCGAGCTCCGCGCGGGTGAAGACCTTCCCGGTCGGGTTGTGGGGGGTGTTGAGCAGGACCATCCGGGTCCGGTCCGAGAAGGCCGCCCGGAGCGACACCTCGTCGACGGCGAAGTCGGGAAACCGCAGGACGCAGGTGCGCCGAACACCCCCGGCGAGGGCGACCCCCGCGGCATACGAGTCGTAGTAGGGCTCGAACATGACGACCTCGTCACCCGGCTCGCAGAGGGCGAGGACGGTCGCGGCGATCGCCTCCGTCGCGCCGGCCGTGACGAGGACCTGCGACCTCGGGTCGAGCCGTATGCCGTAGAAGCGCTCCTGGTGCGCGGCGACGGCGTCGAGGAGCTCGGGGACGCCGTGGCCCGGCGGGTACTGGTTGCGCCCACCCTCGATGGCGGCGACCGCGGCGCGAAGAACCTCCGCCGGACCGTCGGTATCGGGGAAGCCCTGCCCGAGGTTGACGGCGCCGTGCTCGAGCGCCAGGGCCGACATCCGCGCGAAGATGGTCGTCCCGAACGGACGCATCCGCTCGACGAGGGGGCTGTCCATGCGCGGCAGGCTAACCGAGCCACCCGGCAAGGGACACGGGTGAGCCCTGCTCAGCCCTCGGCGTGGGCGATGTGGTCGAGCTGGCGCCAGACCAGGGCCAGGGTGATCCCCGAGCCGACGAAGGCGAACCAGAACGGCGCCGCGAGCCCCCACTGGTGGGCGATCCAGCCACCGAGGGCCTGCCCGACGAGGAGCCCGACGAAGAGACCTGTCACATAGACAGACCCGACGCGACCCTGGTACTGCGTCGGCACGGCCCGCTGCCGGACCGTCTGGCCGAGCGTCCCCCAGACGAAGGCATACGCCCCGAACACGACCATGACGAGCATGGCGACCCACGGGACGGTCGTCAGGGCGAGCGCGAGGTGTGTGACCACCTCCAGGGTCAGGCACGCCCGCATGAGCGTCCCCAGCGGAACGCGACGCTCGAGCCAGCCGTACGCCCCGGTTCCGACGAGCCCGCCGACGGCGACCATCGTCGTGAGAAGCCCGTAGCCCACCGGCCCGACGTGCAGCCGGTCGAGCGCCCACAGCACGAGGACGGACCATCCGGCGCCCCACGTGATGTTGAAGACGAGGATGATCATCGCGAGGGTCCGAACCGGTGCGTTCCCCATGAGCCAGCGGATGCCGTCGGCGATGTCGGCGCGCACATGGCTCGCCGACCCGTCCCGAACGCCCCCGCGGGGCAGCGAGATCCGCGACACGAGGACCACGCCGAGCGCCACCATGACCGCCTGGACGCCGAACGGGACGACGTGCCCGGCGGCGAAGAGGAACGCCCCGATCGGCGGCCCGACGAGCTGGTTCGCCGTGAGGTAGCCGGCCTGGAGCCGCGCGTTCCCGACGCCGAGGTCGGGCTTGTCGACGAGCATCGGCAGGAGCGTCCGCGACGCCGCGTCGGCGAAGACGTCACCCGTCCCGGTGAGGAACATCGCGACGTAGACGAGCCAGATGTCGATGGGCCCGAGGACGATGAAGCCGCACAGCACGAGGACGACCGCCGCGCGGATGCCGTCGGCGACGACGACCATGCGGCGGCGGTCGGAGCGGTCGGCGAGGGCGCCTGCATACAGGCCGAAGAGGAGGAACGGGAGGCGCTGGAGCACGGCCGCGAGCGCGACGAGGAAGGCGTTGTGTGTCTGGGAGGCGACGAGGAGCGGCCCGGCGGCCAGGGCGATCCCGTCGCCGATGTTCGAGACCCACGACGAGCCGATGAGCCACCGGAAGCTGCGCCCCAGCCGCGGCGGCAGGGCGGCATCGACCAGACGGCTCACAAGCGATGAAACCTAGCCCGTACCCCGCCGGCCCGGCGAACCGTCTCCCCGCACCCGCCGCCGCGGCAGACTCGCCTCATGGACCCCGCCGGCCTGAGTGCCGCTGACCACGCCACCGCCGTCCGCGCAGGCCGGCTGACCGCCCGCGCAGGGGTCGAGTCGCCCCTGGCCCGGATGGCCGAGCGCGACGGCCCGCTGCGCGCCATCACCGACACGTATGCCGACGAGGCCCTCGCCGCGGCCGACGCCCTCGATGCCGGCGGCCCGGGTCACGACGGGCCGCTCGCCGGCGTCCCTGTCCTCGTCAAGGACGAGTTCGACGTCGCCGGCCACGTGACGACGTTGGGCGGCCGCGGCAACTCGACCCCGGCCGCCACGGACTGCGCCATGGTTCGCCGGGTCCGCGCTGCCGGCGGGATCATCGTCGGCCGCACGGCGATGCCGGAGTTCGGACAGTTCCCGTTCACCGACAGCATCGCCCACGGCAGCACGCACAACCCGTGGGACCTCGCCCGGACGCCGGGCGGCTCGTCGGGCGGCTCGGCGGCGGCCGTCGCGAGCGGGATGGTGCCGGTCGCGCTCGGCGGCGACGGCGGGGGCTCCATCCGGATCCCGGCGAGCTGCTGCGGGCTCGTCGGGCTCAAGCCGACCCGGGGCCGCGTCAGCCTCGCACCGTATGCCGAGGAGTGGTTCGCCCTCGTCGTCGCCGGCGGCCTCACCCGGACCGTGGGCGACACCGCCCTGCTGCTCGACGCGATCGCCGGACCGGACCCCGTCGACCGCTGGCCGCTCCCGGCGCCGAGCCGGTCCTTCGCGGAGGAGGCTGCCGCCGACCCGGGTCGGATGCGGATCGGGTGGACGACCCGGTCCGTCGTGCCGTGGGTGAGCACCGACCCGCAGGTCGCCGCGGCCACGGTCGAGGTAGCCGCCGCGTTCGACCGGATCGGCCACGACGTCCGTCGGTGGACGGGCCGGTTCCCGACGCCGACGGACGCGTTCCTTCCCCAGTTCTACGCGGGGATGCGGGTAGCCGTGGGACAGGTCGAGCACCCCGACCTCCTCGAGTCCCGCTCGCGCCAGACCGCCCGGATGTCGGGGTGGGCAACACCGGGCGTCGTCGAGCGGGCGATCCGACGTGGTGAGCGCGTCGCCGACGCCCTCGACCGCCGCGCCCTGACCGACCACGACGTCCTCATCCTCCCGACGATGCCCCTCCTGCCGCCGCAGACCGGGTTCCTCGACGGCCTCGACACCGTTCGTGCCCAGCTCCGCTCGATGCCGTATGTCGCCAACACGGCGCTCACCAACGTCTCGGGTCACCCGACGCTGTCCGTGCCCGGGGGCCGGTCCCGCGAGGGCTGGCCCATCGGGGTCTCGCTCATCGCGCGCCGCGGCGCCGAGGGCCTCCTCCTCGCCGTCGCCGCCCAGCTCGAGCGGGAGCGCCCCTGGCCGGGCCTCGCACCGGCCTACACCTGATTTCGGGGCAGCCGCCCCGCGCGCGTAGACTGCTCGGGCGACCGGCTCCGGCTGGTCGACTTCGCGCGGCCTCAATCCGGGTGACTGCAACACCATGAACCCGGGGCGCATCACGGCAGTCCGTATGCAGGCATACGGCGGGGTGCGTCAGGTCGCCAGGCAGGCGCTCGCAGCCGCGGGCGCCGACGTGAACTGACAACGACACAAGGAGACCGCCACCATGGCCGTCGTCACCATGCGCCAGCTCCTCGAGAGCGGCGTCCACTTCGGGCACCAGACCCGTCGCTGGAACCCGAAGATGAAGCGCTTCATCATGACCGAGCGCAACGGGATCTACATCATCGACCTTCAGCAGTCGCTGACCCACATCGACAGCGCGTACGAGTTCGTCAAGGAGACGGTGGCCCACGGTGGGTCGATCCTCTTCGTCGGGACGAAGAAGCAGGCCCAGGAGCCGGTCGCCGAGCAGGCGACCCGGGTCGGCATGCCGTACGTCAACCAGCGCTGGCTCGGCGGCATGCTCACGAACTTCAACACGATCTCCAAGCGGCTCACCCGCCTGAAGGAGCTCGAGGAGATCGACTTCGACACGGTGGCCGGCTCCGGCTACACGAAGAAGGAGCTCCTCATCCTCAAGCGGGAGAAGGACAAGCTCGACAAGACCCTCGGTGGTATCCGGACGATGTCCAGGGTCCCGTCCGCCGTGTGGATCGTCGACACGAAGAAGGAGCACCTCGCCGTCGACGAGGCCCGCAAGCTCGGCCTGCCGGTCATCGCGATCCTCGACACGAACTGTGACCCCGACGAGGTCGACTACAAGATCCCCGGCAACGATGACGCGATCCGTTCGGTCACGCTGCTCACCCGCGTCATCGCCGACGCCGTCGCCGAGGGGCTCGTCGCGCGTTCCGGCGCGCGGACCGTCGACGAGGGCGAGGACGTCGCCGCCGACGAGCCGCTCGCCGCGTGGGAGCGTGAGCTGCTGGGCAGTGACGCGACCGCCGCCGCCCCGGCATCCGAGGTGGCCGAGACCGCCGACGTGCCTGAGACCGCCGAGGTGCCTGAGGCCGCCACCCCGGCCGCCCCGGAGGCTCCGGTCGTGGAGGCTCCCGCTCCGCAGGCTCCCGGCGAGGAGGTCCCGGTCGCGGAGGCTCCCGTCGAGCACGCCGAGTCGGCCGAGCCCATGGCCTCGCACGACGCCCCGACCGGGACCGAGGACGCCGAGGCCACCGCCGAGGCGACCGCCGAGGTCTGAGCGGTCGGCAGACGACATCACCGACCATTCGCATACGAGTAGAGAGCGACACGAACACACATGGCGAACTACACCGCCGCTGACATCAAGAAGCTGCGCGAGCTGACCGCTGCCGGCATGCTCGACGTCAAGAAGGCCCTCGACGAGGCCGACGGCGACATGACCAAGGCGCAGGAGATCCTTCGCGTCAAGGGACTCAAGGGTGTGACGAAGCGTGAGGGGCGGACGACGTCCAACGGGCTCGTCGCGGCACAGGCCGTCGACGGCGTCGGAACCCTCGTCGAGGTTCTCTGCGAGACCGACTTCGTCGCCAAGGGTGAGCGGTTCCGCAACCTCGCCCAGCAGGTCCTCGACACGGCCGTCGAGTCCGGGGCGACGGACGCCGAGACCCTCATCGCGACGAAGACCGCCGACGGCAAGGTCGTCCAGGAGCTGCTCGACGAGGCCAACGCGACGATCGGCGAGAAGATCGTCATCCAGCGCGTCGCGCGCCTCGAGGGTCCCTCGGTCGTGACGTACCTGCACAGGACGAACCCCGACCTGCCCCCGCAGATCGGCGTCCTCGTCGCGACCGAAGGTGGCGACGAGGCGACGGCGCGCGACATCGCCATGCACGTCGCGGCGTTCAGCCCGACCGTCCTCGCCCGTGAGGACGTCCCCGAGGAGACCGTCGCCAACGAGCGCCGGATCGCCGAGGCGACCGCCCGCGAGGAGGGCAAGCCGGAGGCCGCCCTTCCGCGGATCATCGAGGGCCGCGTCAACGGGTACTTCAAGGACAACGTGCTGCTCGAGCAGGCGTACGCCAAGGACCAGAAGAAGTCGGTGGCGAAGGTTGCCGAGGAGGCCGGCCTGACGGTTCTCGGGTTCGCCCGGTTCCGCGTCGGCGCCTGACCGTCCACGCGAGAGCGGCCGGCTGGGTCAACGCCCCCTGTTGGCGGGGTGATAAATCGCGCTCTACCACGCGTTATCACCCCGGCGAGGAATGTGTCGGCGTCGCCGGGTGAGCCTCGGGACGTGCGGCACACGGCCGAGGATGGCCAGGGCCGAGCCGGGCGGGGGGAGCGCGGTGTGACAGGATCGAGCGACCGCCCCCCGCCCGGACCCTGGAGGATCCCCCATGACCCCGACCGACGCGCAGGGAAACACCTTCCGCCGGGTCCTGCTCAAGCTCTCCGGTGAGGTCTTCGGCGGCGGGAGGCTCGGCGTGGCCCCCGACGTCGTCCGGGGCATCGCCCGGCAGATCGCCGAGGCGGTCGCCGACGGGGTCCAGGTCGCCTGCGTCGTCGGCGGCGGCAACTTCTTCCGCGGGGCACAGCTGCAGGAACAGGGCATGGAGCGCGCGCGTGCCGACTACATGGGCATGCTCGGCACCGTCATGAACTGCCTCGCGCTCCAGGACTTTCTCGAGAAGGAGGGCGTCGACACGCGGGTCCAGACGGCGATCACCATGGGTCAGGTCGCCGAGCCGTACATCCCGCGCAAGGCGATCCGCCATCTCGAGAAGGGTCGGGTCGTCATCTTCGGCGCCGGCGCCGGCATGCCGTACTTCTCCACCGACACCGTGTCCGCGCAGCGTGCCCTCGAGATCCACTGCGACGAGGTCCTCATGAGCAAGTCGGGCGTCGACGGGGTCTACGACAACGACCCGAAGACCGACCCCGCGGCGAAGAAGCTCGACACGCTCACCTTCGCCGAGGCGCTCCAGCGGGGTCTGAAGGTCGTCGACGCCGCGGCGTTCAGCCTGTGCATGGAGAACAGCCTCCCGATGATGGTCTTCGGCATGGCCGAGCCCGGCGCCATCACCCGGGCCCTACGCGGCGAGCGGATCGGCACCCTCGTCACCCCCTGACCCCGGTGCCGGGCGCGCGCGCATACGGCATACCGATCCGCCGTGCCGGGCACACAGGGAACCGAAGGTTTGAGACACTGGGGCGTCACGGCCCGCACCCGCCCGTCCCGTATGCCACCGACCGTCACCGTTGAGGAGCGCCACACCGATGATCGAAGACGTCATGCTCGAGGCCGAGGTGAAGATGGAGAAGGCCGTTGAGGTCTCCAAGGAGACCTTCGCCGGGATCCGCACCGGCCGCGCGCAGCCGGGCATGTTCCACAAGATCCTCGTCGACTACTACGGCGCACCGACCCCGCTGCAGCAGCTCGCCTCGTTCCAGACCCCCGAGGCGCGGACCATCCTCATCGCCCCCTTCGACAAGGGCTCGATGCACAACATCGAGAAGGCCATCCGCGACTCCGATCTCGGCGTGAACCCGTCGTCCGACGGCAACATCATCCGGTGCGTCCTGCCACAGCTCACCGAGGAGCGCCGCCGGGACTACATCAAGCTGGCCCACCGCGAGGCCGAGGAGGCGCGGGTCTCCATCCGCAACATCCGGCGCCACACGAAGGACGCCATCGACCGGCTCGTCAAGGACGGCGACGTCGGCGAGGACGAGGGCGTCCGCGCCGAGAAGGACCTCGAGCAGCTGACGAAGAAGCACGTCGAGGCCATCGACGAGCTCCTCAAGCGCAAGGAGACCGAGCTGCTCGAGGTCTGAGCGCCCGGAGAATCGAGTGACGACGAACACAGGAGAGACTCCCGCCGCCCCCGCCCCGCCGCCCCCACCGGCGAGCCGGGCGGGCCGCAACCTCCTGCATGCCGTCGGGATCGGCCTCTTCCTCGGCGCCCTCGTCATCGTCACCCTCCTGACGTACAAGGTCGCCTTCCTCGTCGTCGTGTGCATCGCCGTCCCGTTGGGGTCCATGGAGATGGCGCGTGCCCTTTCCACCGGAGGCACCCGGGTCCTCCTCCCGCCGGTCGTCGGCGGGACGGTCGCCATGATCGTCGCCGCCTACATCTGGGGCGGTCAGGGCCTTG
>JAJXUB010000054.1 GCA_021783215.1 Actinomycetes bacterium
CCTGACAGCCACCCCCGAACGCGGCGACGGTCTCGACGTGCGGTCCTTCTTCGGTGGCCGCACTGCGGCCGAGCTCCGCCTGTGGGATGCCCTCAAGGCCGACCTGCTGACCCCGTTCCACTACTTCGCCGTCGCGGACGGGATGGACATGACCCGGGTCGACTGGAAGGCGGGAGCCTACGACACCGGCGAACTGTCCAATCTGTTCACCGGTAACGACGCTCGCGCTCGGATCGTGCTCAAGGCCGTGCGAGACAAGGTCGGCGACCTGACTGCCATGAAAGCGCTCGGGTTCTGCGTCTCTCGCGACCATGCGCACTACATGACACGCGTCTTCAACGAAGCGGGGATCCAGGCCGCGACAGTGCTCGGCGACACCGCGTCGAGCGACCGTGACGCCGCCGTGCGGGACCTTCGAGATGGCGCCGTCCATGTGGTGTTCACCGTCGACGTGTTCAACGAAGGGGTCGACGTGCCGGCGATCAACACCGTGCTCTTCCTCCGGCCCACGGAGAGCTCCACCGTGTTCCTGCAGCAACTCGGACGAGGGCTGCGGCGTGCCAAGGACAAGGCGGTACTCACCGCGCTCGACTTCGTCGGCCACCACCGCACGGAGTTCCGCTTCGACCAACGCTTCCGGGCGATGACAGGCAGCACTCGCGCCGCGCTCGAGCGGGACATCGAGCAGGGCTTCCCGTTCCTTCCCGCCGGAACGCAGATCGTGCTCGACCGGCAGAGCCAGAGCCTCGTTCTCGACAACATCAAGAGCCAGGTCACCAAGCGTTGGCCGAACATCACGTCGGAGCTGCGAGCCCACCCCACCGACGACCTGGGCACGTTCCTCGACGACTCCGGCGTGGAGCTGGCCGACGTGATCCGCGGTGATCGCTCATGGGCTCGCCTTCGCCGCGAGGCCGGGCTCGAGGTGCCTCAAGAGGGGCCCCTGGAGTTTGCTCTCCTCAAGCGTGTCCGCGCCCTCTGCCACGTCGACGATCGCGAGCGCGCGGAGGCCTACCTCGCGTGGCTGCGCGATGACGCACCGCGCTACGACTCCGCCGACCCGGTGCCTCAGGCATACGGGCGCATGCTCTTCTTCTCGCTGTGGCCGGACGGGGGTGGCTTCGGTTCCTACAGCGCCGGGCTCGACGCGCTTCGGCATGAACCCGCCGTGCGTGACGATCTGAGCGCCGTGGTCCGACTGGGGCTGCACGGGGCCGAGCGAGTCGCCACTCGGCTCCCCGGTGAGCTGGGCATGCGGCCGCTGCGGGTCCACGCGCGGTACACGCGGGAGGAGATCGTCTCGGCGTTGGACTATGTGTCGATCGACGGACGGAAGCCCAACAGCTTCCGGGAGGGGGTCGTTTTCTCGCCGGCGGCCAACGCGGACGCCTTCCTCGTGACTCTGCACAAGTCCGAGGCGGACTACTCACCGACCACGATGTACCAGGACTATGCGATCAGTCCCGACCTTTTCCATTGGGAGTCGCAGTCTGTGACCTCGGTTGCGTCCAAGACCGGCCAGCGTTACCTCAACCACCGCGTCAGCGGCAGCCACATCCTCCTCTTCACTCGCCCGCAGAAGGTCTCCGCTTTCGGCACGGGCGCGCCGTACCTCTTCCTCGGAGAGGCGGACTACGTCGAGCACCGCGGAGAGCGGCCGATCGCGATCACCTGGCACCTTCGGACCCCGATGCCGGCGGCCGTCTTCGCTGCGGCCACCGTCGTGCTCTAGTTCTACCGACAAGGTCTCAGCTGGGGTATCGGCACCCAAGGAGGCCTCGCCGACAAGCGGAAAGGGCCTCAGACCTGCGGTGGAGCCAAGGGGACTCGAACCCCTAACCCCCTGCTTGCAAAGCAGGTGCGCTACCAGTTGCGCCATGGCCCCTTGGCTGGGCGGCAGTCCCGCTCAGTCGGTGGAGGTCGGCGTCGGAGCCGGCGCCGTGGCCTCCTGCCAGAGGTTCTGCTCGGCCTTCTGGTCCTCGAGCTTCTTCTTGAAAACGAGGGCTGCGGCCGCCGCGGCGGCCAGCATGAGGAGTTTCTTCATGGCTCGATCCTGCCTGTTGGGTCCCGGCATGGACAAGCCGGGGTGGTGGGCCTAACAGGACTTGAACCTGTGGCCTCTTCCTTATCAGGGAAGCGCTCTAACCGACTGAGCTATAGGCCCGTCCGCCGAACCGGCTGGTCGAGGCTACCCCACGGGCATACCGACCTCAAAAACGGGTCGTATGCGGCTCCCCCACCGCCTCGCGGCACGAGGACCCTGTGGGTCGCCGGAAGGGCGACGACGGGCGCGCGACCCGCGGCCACCTGAGCTTGAAACGGGAAACCGGAGGTCAGCGGGGGTCAGTCGTCGGTCAGGGTCAGCTGGAGGCCACCGACGAGGGCCGAGCAGACGTTGTAGAGGAACGCTCCCAGCGTCGAGATTGCCGTCATGAGGACGACGTCGATGACGGCGATGACGATCGACAGCGACAGCACGCGCCCGAGTCCCACGAACGACATGATGCTGAACTTCGACGCCGACGTGCTCCCCTGGAGTACCTGCCCGACGACCGAGTCGATCTGGTCGAAGACGCCCATGCCGCTGAGGATCGTCCACAGGACGAACGTCATGATGACGAAGGCGATCCCCAGGGCCACCGACAGGAGGAACGACAGCTTCATCGTCGACCACGGGTCGACCCGCGACACTGTCAGCTTGACCCGACGGCTCCGACCTGCAGCCGGGCGGCCGGCGGCCGTCGCCGCGGTGGCCGGTTGTGTCTGAGCACCCGCCTGGGCACCCGGCGCCGGGGCGGTCGCGGTCGATGTCGCCACGGCCGAGGCGCCGGCGGGTGTCCCGGCAGGCTCAGAGGTCGAGCCGCTCGACGGCAAACGGACCGGCGCCGTCGGGTTGGACCCGTCGCCGGGGGACGTCGTGCCTCCGGTCGTACTCACTCGGTGCCTCCTGCGTCGTCGGCGTCACCGTCCGGCGTAGCCGTGAGCGGTCCCTGGGACGACGGTAGTTCATCCGTGTGGGCTTCTGCGCTCCGAGGCGTCGTTGCGGACGTCTCGGTCTTGTCACGCTCGCCGGCGTCCGCGTCGTCATCAGCCGTCTCGACGTTCCGGGCGACGGCGACGATGGCGTCGTGCTTGCCCGGCGTGGCGAAGATGACGCCCTGGGTCTTCCGGCCGGTGCGCCGGACCTCGTCCACGCGTGAGCGGACGATCTTGCCGCGCTCCATGATGACGAGGACCTCGTCCTCCTCGTTGACGGTCAACGCGCCGACGAGGTCGCCGCCGCGTTCGGAGATCGTGGCGACCTGCACGCCGAGGATGCCTCGGCCCTTGCGCGGGTACTGGTCGGCCTCGGTCCGCTTGGCGACACCGTTCTCGAAGACGACGAACACGTCGGGGTTCTCCCCTGCCGGGATGACGGACATCGACAGCATCGCGTCCCCGTCGCGGAACTTCATGCCCGTGACACCCGACGTCGCCCGGCCCATCGGTCGCAGCTGGGTGTCGTCGGCGCCGAACCGGACGGCCTGGCCCTTGCGCGAGACGAGGAGCACGTCGTCCTCGGCGGAGCAGAGTGCCGCACCGATGAGCTCGTCGCCCTCACGGAGGTTGACGGCGATGAGGCCGCCCGAACGCGGCGAGTCGTACTCGGCCAGCCGCGTCTTCTTGACGAGCCCGTGCCGGGTCGCGAGGAGGAGGTAGGACTCGTCGGCATACGAGCCGATCGAGAGCACCGCGGCGATCGACTCCTCGGGCAGGAAGGCCATGAGGTTGGCCACGTGCTGTCCCTTCGCGTCACGGCCCGCGTCCGGGAGCTCGTATGCCTTGGTCCGGTAGACACGACCGAGGTTGGTGAAGAAGAGCAGCCAGTGGTGTGAGCTCGTCGTGAAGAAGTGCTCGACGAGGTCGTCCCCGCGCAGGTGGGCGCCCCGGACGCCCTGGCCGCCGCGCCGCTGCGAGCGGTAGGCGTCCACCCGGGTCCGCTTGGCATACCCGCCCCGCGTGATCGTCACGACGACGTCCTCCTCGGGGATGAGGTCTTCGACGGACATGTCGCCGTCGAAGAACTCGATGCGCGTGCGGCGCTGGTCGCCGAACTTGGCGACGATCGCCGCGAGCTCCTCCGAGACGATGGACCGCTGGCGGCCCGGCGAGGCGAGGATGCCCTCGTAGTCGGCGATGAGCGCGGCGAGCTGGTCGTGGTCGTCGATGATCTTCTGCCGTTCCAGGGCGGCAAGACGGCGCAGCTGCATGTCGAGGATGGCGCGCGCCTGGACCTCGTCGATGTCGAGCAGCCCGATGAGCCCGTCCCGCGCCTCCTCGACGGTGCGTGAACGGCGGATCAGGGCGATGACCTCGTCAAGCTGGTCGAGGGCCTTGAGCAGGCCGCGCAGGATGTGGATGTCGGCCTCGGCCTTCTTCAGCCGGTAGGACGTCCGCCGCTGGATGACCTCGATCTGGTGGTCGACCCAGTAGCGGACGAAGGCGTCGATGGGCAGGGTCCGCGGGACGCCGTCGACGAGGGCGAGCATGTTCGCCCCGAAGGTCGTCTGGAGCTGGGTGTGCTTGTAGAGGTTGTTGAGGACGACCTTGGCGATGGCGTCGCGCTTGAGGACGATGACGAGCCGCTGGCCGGTGCGGCCGGAGGTCTCGTCACGGATGTCGGCGATGCCGGCGAGGCGCCCGTCACGGACGTGTTCGGCGATCTTCTGGGCAAGGCTGTCGGGGTTGACCTGGTAGGGCAGCTCGGTGACGACGAGGCACTGGCGCCCGTGGATCTCCTCCATCTGGACGACGGCTCGCATGATGATCGAGCCGCGGCCGGTCCGGTACGCGTCCTCGATGCCCCGGCGCCCCATGATGAGGGCCCCCGTCGGGAAGTCCGGACCCTTGATCTCCTGCATGACCGCCGCGAGGGTCTCCTCGCGGGTCGCCTCGGGGTGGGTGAGGACCCACTCGGCCGCCGCAGCGACCTCGCCGAGGTGGTGGGGCGGGATCTGGGTCGCCATCCCGACGGCGATGCCGGAGCTGCCGTTGACGAGGAGGTTGGGGAAGCGCGCCGGGAGGACATCCGGCTGCATCGTCTTGCCGTCGTAGTTCGGGACGAAGTCGACGCTGTCCTGGTCGATGTCGCGGACCATCTCCATGGCCAGCGGCGCCATCCGGCACTCGGTGTACCGGGGGGCTGCGGCCGGGTCGTCGCCGGGGCTGCCGAAGTTCCCCTGACCCTGGACGAGCGGGTAGCGCATCGACCAGTCCTGGACGAGGCGTACAAGGGCGTCGTAGATCGCCTGGTCGCCGTGCGGGTGGTACTGCCCCATGACGTCACCGACGACGCGAGAGCACTTGTTGAAGCCCCGGTCGGGCCGGTAGCCCCCGTCGTACATGGCGTAGACGATCCGCCGGTGGACCGGCTTGAGCCCGTCACGGACGTCGGGGAGGGCGCGGCTGACGATGACGCTCATCGCGTACTCGATGTAGCTGCGCTGCATCTCGATGTTGAGGTCGATGGGCTCGACCTGGTCGGTGCCGGTCCTGGGGGGCTGCTCGCTCATGTGCTTCCTTGCTCGTCAGGCGTCGTATGCCGGGTGCTCCGGGGACATCAGATGTCGAGGAAGCGGACGTCGCGGGCGTTCTTCTGGATGAACGTCCGGCGGGCCTCGACGTCCTCGCCCATGAGAACGGTGAAGATCTGGTCGGCGGCGGCGGCGTCGTCGAGCGTCACCTGGAGCAGGGTCCGCTCGTCGGGATCCATCGTCGTGTCCCACAGCTCGGAGTAGTCCATCTCGCCGAGACCCTTGTACCGCTGGATCGAGTTGTCCTTCGGCAGCCGCCAGCCCTTGCTCTGTCCCTCGGCGACGAGCCCGTCGCGCTCCCGGTCGGTGAAGGCGAACTGGTGCGGGGCGTTGCTCCACTTCAGCCGGTAGAGCGGCGGCTGGGCGAGGTAGACGTAGCCGGCCTCGATGAGGGGCTTCATGAAGCGGAAGAGGAGGGTCAGCAGGAGGGTGCGGATGTGCATACCGTCGACGTCGGCATCGGCCATGAGGACGATCTTGTGGTAGCGCGCCTTGGTGATGTCGAAGTCCTCGCCGATGCCCGTCCCGAAGGCGGAGATGAGTGCCTGGACCTCCTGGTTGGCCAGGGCCCGGTCGAGTCGGGCGCGCTCGACGTTGAGGATCTTGCCGCGGATCGGCAGGATCGCCTGCGTCTGCGGGTTGCGGCCACGGACGGCCGACCCCCCGGCGGAGTCACCCTCGACGACGAAGACCTCGGAGACCGCCGGGTCCTTGCTCTGGCAGTCCCGGAGCTTTCCCGGCAGGCCGCTGGACTCCAGCAAACCCTTGCGTCGCGTCTGCTCGCGGGCCTTCCGGGCGGCCAGACGAGCGGTCGCCGCCTGGATCGCCTTCTTGACGACGTCCCGGCCCTCGTTCGGGTGCGCCTCGAGCCAGTGCCCGAACTCCTCGGTCATGGCCCGCTGGACGAAGCCCTTGACCTCCGAGTTGCCGAGCTTGGTCTTCGTCTGGCCCTCGAACTGGGGGTCGGAGAGCTTGACGGAGACGACCGCCGTCAGGCCCTCGCGGACGTCGTCGCCCGTGAGGTTGTCGTCCTTCTCCTTGAGGAGGTTCTGCTTCCGGGCGAAGTCGTTGATGAGCTTCGTCAGCGCCGCGCGGAAGCCCTCCTCGTGGGTGCCACCCTCGTGGGTGTTGATCGTGTTGGCGAACGTGTGGACCGACTCGCTGTAGGACGTCGTCCACTGCATGGCCAGCTCGAGCGAGAGGGCCCTGTCGAGGTCCTCGACCTCGATGCTGATGATCTCGGGGTTGACCGGCTCCGAGCGTTTCGAGGCGACGAGGTAGTTGACGTAGTCGACGAGGCCGCCGTCGTAGCGGTAGGTCACCGTCCGCGCCTTCGTCGTCCGCGGCGCCGCCTCCGCCGTCGGCTCGGCCACCTCGTCCTCGACGTCCACCTCGACGTCGGCGAGGTCCTCGTCGACGCCGTCGAGGTCGACGGCGTTCGCATCGCTCGACGTGGCGACCCGTTCGTCGGTCAGGGTGATCGTCAGGCCCTTGTTGAGGAACGCCATCTGCTGGAAGCGGCCGCGAAGGGTCTCGAAGTCGTACTCGACCGTCTCGAAGATCTCCGGGTTGGCCCAGAACGTCACCGTCGTGCCGGTCTCGTCGCTCGGTTCCATCCGCTCCAGCGGCGCGTCCGGTACCCCCACGGTGAACGACATCCGGTAGACGTACCCCCGCTGCCGCACGGCCACGTCCAGGTGGGAGGAGAGGGCGTTGACGACGGAGGAGCCGACCCCGTGGAGGCCGCCGGAAACCTTGTAGCCGCCGCCGCCGAACTTGCCACCCGCGTGAAGCTGGGTGAGGACGAGCTCCACGGCGCTGACGCCCTCGGTCGGGTGCATGTCCGTCGGGATCCCTCGGCCGTTGTCACGGACCCGGACCCCGCCGTCCTCACGGAGGGTGACAAGGATTGTGTCGGCATACCCGGCAAGGGCCTCGTCGACGGCGTTGTCGACGATCTCCGTGACGAGGTGGTGCAGGCCGCGCTCGCCGGTGGACCCGATGTACATCCCAGGGCGTTTGCGGACCGCCTCCAGACCCTCGAGCACGGTGATGGCGGCCGCGTCGTATGCCGGTTCGGTGGGATCGGCCTGGTCGACCACGGATCTCCTTCGGTCATGGCAGGCGCCCGGACGGCTTCGCCGCCGGGCGCGGGGTGCACCGACAACTCTACCGGTCGCCGCGTCGGGAACAGGCACCGGAAGGCACCTGTGGACCGTTTTGCCAGACGTTGAGGGGTGGATCGACTCCCCACACACACCCTGGGTTCTCAGAACGGCCTACGGGGCGTTCGGACTCAGCCGTACGTGTCCCGCGGACCGCGTCCGTCACTGACGCGCCGGGGGCCCCTCGACCAGGTCGGCGCGCCCGGACCGACGACGCGGATCTCGGTGACGACGCCCTCCCCGACGTCCGACTCGATCCGGCCCAGGATGCTCGACAGGAGCAGCCGCAGCTGGGTCGCCCAGGCTGTCGAGTCGGCCCTGACGACGAGGCGGCCCAGCTCGAAGCTGACCGGCTCGCTGTGGGCGGCGATCTCCGGCCCGACGAGACGCGGCCAGCGGCCCATGACAGCGCCCGCTGCGACGTCGACCTGCCACCCGCGCTCGCCGATGAGCCCGTCGATCTCCTCGCCGATGAGCCGTGGGTCTCGGCCGGCGCCTCCCCGGCCGCCGGAGTCCGTCGGGCGCCCCGCGGATGCAGCCCGGCGACCACGCGGTTTGGCACCGGGCCGTAGGCCCTTGGCGCGTGCCGCCGCCCGCGCTCGCCCGAGCGCCCCGGCCGGGGCGTCGTCAGGCGTCTCAGGTTCCTGCTCCACTCACGGGAGCGTACCGACGTCGCGGGCTCGGCCACATCGCCGTGGCTGTCTGCCTATGCTGCTTCGGTGCGATGGGTCCGGCTCCTCCGTCCGAGCAGTGGGCTTCAGTGGCTCCTGCTCGTCGGCGGCGGCGGCTTCGCCCTGCTGCTCGTCTCCTTCGTCCTCACCGGACAGACGGGGCTGCAGGAGCTGCGCGCGTCGGGTTCGGACCAGAGCCTGCCGATTCTTCAGGTGATGGACCGGAACTCCTCCGGTGAGCCGACGTCGGTGCTCGTCCGGTTCTCGGCCCCGACGGCGGACGCGGCGGGTCGCTACCGGCTCGACGGCACGGCGGGGTCCATCCGCGGCGACAACGTCCTCGTCCGGACGAACGGGAGGATCATCATGCCCTTGTACGCCTATGAGCACGCTAGCAACACGACGACGATCCTCATATCGCTGGCACCTCTGCTGCTTACCCTTCTCGTCGTCGTCGGCGTCAACCTCCGGGAGCAGCTGCGCCCGACGCATGCGTGGAGCTGGGCGGACCTGAACCCGCCGCGATAGGCCGGACGTCCGCCGGTCAGGACGGGTCGACCGAGCCGAGGGTCACGGCATACGTCCGTCCGACGAGGCTGGCCGGCACGTCCTCGGGGACCGCCGCGGTGATGAGGACCTGTTCGCAGTCGGCGACGAGCTCGGCCAGTCGCGTCCGGCGGCCGGCGTCGAGCTCGGCAAAGACGTCGTCGAGGATGAGCACCGGGTCGGTGCCGAGGTCATGGCGTAGGAGGGCAAACGCGCCCAGCCGAAGGGCGAGCGCGAGGCTCCAGCTCTCCCCGTGGCTGGCGTAGCCACGCGCCGGAAGGTCGCCGAGGCGGAGCACGACGTCGTCGCGGTGCGGGCCCGTCAGGGTCACCCCTCGCTCGACCTCCTGCGGCCGCGACTGCGCGAGGGTGGTCCGGATCGCCTCCTTCAGCTGCGCGGCCTCCGGCACCTCGCCCCGCCCGATCCTCTCGGCGACCGGTCCCGACAGTGATGTCCGATAGTCGGCATGGGCCTCGGTCACCGCGGCACTGACGGCGCCATAGGCCGTTCCCAGGTGCGGCCCCAGGTCGCGTAGCAGGCGAAGGCGGGCGTAGAGGAGGTGCGACCCGCACTCGGCGAGCTGTCCATCCCAGATGTCGAGCGTATGCAGCGCGTCGTCGACGGCCCTCGTGGGATCCTCTCCCGGCACGATGGAGGCACTTCGGCGCGCGCGCCCCCTCTCGCTCTTCCGTAGCAGCGGTTGCGCGGACTTCAACAAGGCGTTGCGCTGCTTGAGGATTCGCTCATAGTCGGCACGAACGGCGGCCCATCGTGGCTGGCGTGCGACGAGCAGGTCGTCGAGGAAGCGGCGCCGCTCGGCCGGGTCGCCCTTGACGAGCGCGAGGTCCTCCGGGGCGAAGAGGACCGTCGAGAGTGTCCCGAGAATGTCGCGGGGACGTGTCAGCGGAGAACGGTTGAGGCGTGCCCGGTTGGCTCGCCCCGGGTTGAGCTCGAGCTCGACGACGCTCTCGCGGCCGTCCCGCACGACGGCGCAGCGGATGACCGCCTGGTCGGCGCCGGCTCGAACCAGTGGCACGTCCAGCGCGACGCGGTGGCTGCCGAGGTTCGCGGCATACCCGATGGCCTCGACGAGGTTCGTCTTGCCCTGGCCGTTGAGGCCGAGCAGTGTCGTGACGCCCGGGTCAAGGGCGAGCTCGGCCGTGGCATACGACCGGAAGTCGACGACGGAGAGATGGCGGACGTACAGGGCTCAGGCGTCCGTCCTCTTCTGGGCGGCCTTCTTCGACCGGGCACGCTGGCGAGCAGCGGGCTTCGTTGCCGCAGAAGGGGTCTCGACACCCGCACGTAGCGAGTTCCCCTCCGCCACCGTCATGACCTGGTGGCCGCCGAACTCGCCGCGCAGCGCGGCGACCGCCTGCATGGCCGGGCTCGTGCCCTGGCGCGACGCGAACCGGGCGAAGAGCGACGCCGAGATGACGGGCATGGGAACGTCGAGGGCGACCGCCTCCTCGACCGTCCACTTTCCCTCACCGGAGTCGACGGTGTAGTCGCTGACGTCCTCCAGCGTCGGGTTCTTCTCGAGGGCGTCGACCATGAGGTCGAGCAGCCACGACCGGACGACCGTCCCGCGCGACCACGCCTTGAACGCGCCGGGGACGTCCTGGACGATCTCCTTGCGCGTGAGCAGCTCGTAGCCCTCGGCATACGCCTGCATGAGGCCGTACTCGATGCCGTTGTGGACCATCTTCGTGTAGTGACCGGCGCCGACCGACCCGGCGTGGACGAAGCCCTCGTCGCGCGGGCCGTCCGGACGTAGCGCGTCGAAGATCGGCATCGCCCGCCGGACGTTCGCCGCGGTGCCGCCGACCATGAGGCCGTAGCCGTTCTTCAGGCCCCAGATGCCGCCGGACACGCCGCAGTCGAGGTAGCCGACACCCTTGGCCTTGAGGAGCTTCTCGTTCTCGAGGTCGTCGGTGAACCGGCTGTTGCCGCCGTCGATGACGAGGTCCCCCGGCTCGAGCAGCTCGGCGAGCCTGGCGATCGTCTTGCGGGTGATGTCCCCAGCGGCGACCATCGTCCACACGACGCGGGGCGCCTCGAGCCGTCGGACGAGGGCCGCGAGCGACCTGACGTCGCTGACCTGGGGGTTGATGTCGTAGCCGACGATCTCGTGTCCCGCGGCACGCATGCGCTCGCGCATGTTGCCGCCCATCTTGCCCAGGCCGATGAGACCGAGCTGCATGGCTGCTCCTTGGACTTGGCGGTGAGGGTGGCAGGCCTTGCGCGTCAGGCTACGCCGCGGACGCGCTCAGGAGGCGAAGCGGACCGGCATGAGGACGTACCGATATGCCGTGTCGGCCTCGCCGTCGACCTCCGCCTGGCCGCTGAGGACGGCCGGGCGCGACGGCTGGGTGAACGAGAAGCGCGTATGCGCGGTCCCGACCGCGTGCAGCCCGTCAAGCAGAAAGGCCGGGTTGAAGGCGATCTCGATCTCCGGCCCGGTGAGCACGCACTCGACGGCCTCGGAAGCCTGGGCCTCGTCGCCACTGCCGGCCTCGATGGCGACCTGTCCGTCGGCGAACTTCAGGCGCACCGGCGTGTTCCGCTCGGCGACGAGGGCCACGCGCTTGACCGCCTCGATGAGCTCCTCGGTGCTGACGACAGCCTCGGTGTCCGAGCTTGAGGGGAAGATCGAGGAGACCTTGGGGTAGTCGCCGTCGAGGAGCCGGGTCGTCGTCCGTCGCGAGCCCGCCTCGAACCCGACGAGGCCCTCGCCGCCAGCCGCTGTCCCCAGGGACAGGTCGATCGCCCCGGCCGCGCCGAGCGCCTTCGCCGTCTCCGACAGGGTCCGCGCAGGGATGAGGGCGACATGGCTGGCATCCGTGGCGCCGGGGCTCCACGTCAGCGTCCGCATCGCGAGGCGATAGCGGTCGGTCGCCAGGAGCGTCATCTGCTCGCCCTCGATCACGACCCTGACGCCGGTGAGGATCGGCAGGGTGTCGCCACGGTCGGCCGCGACGGCCACCTGCGCGACCGCCTGCGTGAAGACGTCACCGGGGACGGACCCGCTGGGCTCCGGGGAGGCCGGCAGGGTCGGGTACTCGTCGACCGGCATGAGGAGCAGCGCGAAACGGCTGCTCCCACACGTGACCTGAACCTTGTTGCCGCTCGTCTCGACCTCGACCGGCCGGTCGGGGAGGTTCCGGGAGATGTCGGCCAGCAGCCGGCCGAGGACGAGCACCTGGCCGGGCTCGCTGACGTCCGCGGGGATCGTCATCCGGGCCGACACCTCGTAGTCGAACGCGCTCAAGGTCACCGTCCCCTCGGCGGCCACGTCGAGGAGAACCCCGGCGAGGACCGGAACGGGTGGACGCGACGGTAGCCCGCGAGCCACCCAGGTGACCGCATCGGCCAACACGTCACGCTCGACACGGAACTTCACGTCGCACCGTCCTTCGTCACCGCTCGCAGCACCGGCGCGGCGAGCGCATCGGCTCGCCGCTGACGCGAGCGCA
>JAJXUB010000055.1 GCA_021783215.1 Actinomycetes bacterium
CGCGGTGGAAGCTTGAGGTCGAGATGGACGCCATCATCGACGGCTGAACCGGCTGCCCTCAGAACAGCTCCGGGCCGTTGTCCGGGGGAGCGGTCCTGGGGTGGCTCCCCGTCTCGGACTGGAGGTGGGCTACCTGGGGCTGGAGGTCGGTGGCCTGCCCGGAGCCGGGGGTCGTGCGGCGCCGGCGGACGATCGCCCAGCGCCCACGCGGGCCGCGCTGCTCGCCACCGAACTCCGTCGCGCTGACCTCCGTCCCGGCGTCCCGGACGGCGCGTCCGGCCGCCACGGAGACCGGCCCGACACCCTCGCCACGTCGCCGCTGGGGAGGCCGCTCGTCCGTATCGACGCCCCACACGCCGAGCGCGGCGCAGACGGACGGAAGGAGCACGGCGGCGGCCCGCGCATAGCCGGCCGGGGAGGGATGGAAGCGGTCGGCGCTGAACATCTCGGCCGGGCTCGCGGCGAACTCGGGCCCGAGGATGTCGCCGAACGAGACGGTGCGCCCGCCCGCCTCGACGACGGCCACCGTCTGGGCGGCCGCGAGGTCGCGGCTCCACCGGCGGATGAGCTGGCGCAGCGGCGGCCCGACGGGCCGCACGGTGCCGAGGTCGGGACAGGTCCCGACGACGACGTCGGTTCCCAGCGAACGGATCCGGCGGACGGTCTCCGCGAGGTACCGGACCGACGTCGCCCGGTCGATCCGGTGGGTCACGTCGTTGGCGCCGATGAGGATGATGACCATGTCTGGACGGACGAGGTGTTCGAGGGCCGTCGCGAGCTGCCGCCCGAGGTCGCTCGAGTCGGCGCCGACGACGGAGGCGTTCGTCACGCGCACCGGGCGGCTCGTCAGGGCGGCGAGGGCCGTCGCGACGGTGGCGCCGATCGTCTGGGAGGGCTGGTCGCAGCCGAGGCCGGCGGCGGACGAGTCGCCGAGCATGACGAGCTCGAGCGGCGTGCCGGGCCCGGCCCCGTAGAGGCCGCTGTCCGTGGGGGCGGCATCGTGCGCCTCGCCGACGAGCCGGCGGGCGACCAAGGCCTCGGCCCGGATGAGGCCGTAGCCGATCGCGCCGAGCGCCGTCGCCGCCGCCGCGGCGGCCCCCCCGCCGTAGGCGGCGCTGCTCGCGATCCGCTGTGCGCGTCGGGCCCGTGACATGGCGAATCCTCTCGACGGCCGGCTCTTCCCGTCAACGTCCCCGGTGTGTCCGCATGTTCCACCGGTGTATACCCGTCGCATGAGCGAGATCGCCGTCGGGGACGAGGGGTTCGCCCGCTTCGTCGTCGGGCCGGATGACACCGCCCGGGCCGTGGGGTCGGGCGCCCTGGACGTCCTTGGGACCCCGCGCCTGCTCGCCTGGTGCGAGTCGGCGACGTGCATCGCCGTCGCCGACGCCCTGCCGGCCGGGTCGACGAGCGTCGGGACGCGTATCCGCCTCGACCACGTCGCCGCGAGCCCCGTCGGCGCCGCCGTGGACGTCGTCGCGACCGTCTCGGCCGTCGAGGGACGGACCGTGACCTTCGACGTCGAGGCAAGGGATGCGGCAGACGGGCGTGTCGTCGGGGCCGGGACGGTGACCCGCGCCGTCGTCGACATCGAGACCTTCCTCGCCAGAGTCGTCCCCGCTCCGCCCTCGCCCTGACCGCTGGTGGCCAGTCCACGGGCTACCTTCAGGGCGCCCGGTGGATCCGCACAGGATCCGCACAGAAGCACCAGGGACCGTAGGGGCATGCACACGGCCCCGGCCCCTGGCGCGTCGCGCTTCCATGCCATCGGGGCGACGAACCGGATCCACGTCACCGACCCGCGCGTGCTTCACGAGGCGACGATGGTCGCCGAGGACTACGTGTCCGAGCTCGACGCGGCCGTCTCCCGGTTCCGGGACGACAGCGAGGTCAGCCGGCTCGCGGCCCGCGCGCGGCGCGAGGACGCCTGGTGCTTCGGGTCGCCTCTGTTCGTCGACCATCTCCGCGCGGGGCTGCGCGCCGCTCGTCTCACCGACGGCCTCGTCGACTTCACCGTCGGCTCGGCCCTCGTTGCGAGTGGCTACGACGCCGACATGGACGAGGTCCGCGCTCGGGCGACGTGGTCCACTCCGACGACCCGCGTCGGGGTCCCCGGCTGGCGGCGGGTGACCCTCGACGAGGCGACCGGCCGGATCTCGACCCCCCAGGGAACCCTCATCGACCTCGGCTCGGTCGCCAAGGCCCACGCGGCGGACGTCATCGCCCGCCGGCTCGCCGACCGCCTGCCTGGTGGGTTCCTCGTCAACCTCGGCGGCGACATCGCCGTGAGCGGCGCCGCCCCCCGGGGCGGGTGGCGCGTCGGGGTCGAGGCGGCCGACGGGGTCGTCCGCCAGGTCATCTCCGTCGTCGACCAAGGCGTCGCGACGTCGTCGACCCAGCTGCGGACCTGGGCGACCGCCGACGGGACGGCACACCACATCATCGACCCGCGCACGGGGCGCACGGCCGAGACGGTATGGGCGCACGTCACGTGCGTGGCCGTCAACGCCTTCGAGGCCAACACGGCCTCGACCGCGGCCCTCGTCCTCGGGGAGGACGCGCCCGGGTGGCTGAGCGCCCACGGTCTGGCTGCCCGTCTCGACCGCGTCGACGGCTCGACCACCCTGACGCCCGGCTGGCCCGACCCATCCGACGTCGCCGACAGCGACCCCGGAACGGAAGCGATCTGACAATGACCGGCCAGACCCTCTGGTTCATCTCCCGGGCCACCGGCACGGTGAGCCTCATCCTCTTCACGACCATCGTCGTCCTCGGCATGGTCATCGCCGGCCGCCGCGCCCCCCACGGCGACAGCGCGACGATCGTCATGGGCCTGCACCGCTGGCTCTCGCTGGGGTCCCTGGCCTTCCTCGCGCTGCACATCGTCACGGCGATCGCCGACGGCTACGTCAGTGTCGGCTGGCTCTCGACGATCCTGCCGTTCACCTCGGTCTACCGGACCTTCTGGGTGGGGCTCGGAACTCTGGCCGTCGACATCCTTCTCGCCGTCGTCGTCACGAGCTACCTCCGGCACCGGATGCCGGAGCGCTCGTGGAAGGCCATCCACTGGCTGTCGTACGCCATGTGGCCGTTCGCCCTCATCCACGGGTTCGCCATGGGGACGGCCAGCGAGCCCCTGCTGAGGTGGCTCACCGTCCTCTGCGGGGCCGCCGGCGCCGCCGCGGTCGCCTGGCGGCTGCGCACGACCCATGCCGACCGCGAGCGGCGCGCCCTCGTCAACTTCCAGGAGTGGTCATGACGATCGTCGAGGAGCTCGAGCGGGCCGGGCTCACCGGACGCGGCGGTGCCGCCTTCAGCACGGCGATCAAGGTCCGCGCCGCCCACGACAACGACGCCGACCTCGTCGTCAACGCGTGCGACGGGGAGGTCGGCGCCCGCAAGGACGCATGGGTCGTCGAGCACCACCTCGCCGAGCTCGTCGAGGGGGCCCGTCTCGTTACCTCGGGGCGCCGAGACCGGGTCACGTATGCCGCCCACCGCGGCTCCCGGACGGCCGACCTGCTCACGCGGGCCGGTCTCGAGGTCCTCGACGTCCCCGCACGGTACGTCTCGTCCGAGGAGACGGCCATCCTGTCCCTCCTCCACGGCGGCCTCGCGAAGCCGATGACCAAGCGCCTCCCCTTCGTCTACGGCGGACGGGACAGCCTCGGCAAGCGGATCGCCCCGACCGTCGTCCTCAACGCCGAGACCGTCTGGCGCGTCTCCCAGGTCCGCCGGAACGGGCCGGACTGGTTCCGCCGGTTCGGCACGGACACCGAGCCGGGCCCACGACTGGTCAGCGTCGGCGGCGCCGTCGCCCACCCGGGCATCTTCGAGGTCGGCTCCGGCGTCCCTATCCGGGACCTCCTCGACGCCGCCGGCGGGCTCGAGCCGCGGGTCCCGGCCCTCCTCGTCGGCGGCCTCGGCGGGGTTCTGCTCACCACGGACGAGGCGGCGACCACGGCGTGGAGTGGTCCGGGGATGGCGGCATACGGCGGTTCCATGGGGGCGGGCGTCATCGAGGCGCTCGACCCGACCCGCTGTCCCCTCGACGTGGTGACCGACCTCGTCACGTATGGCGCGGGGGAGTCGGCGGGACAGTGCGGCCCGTGCATGTTCGGGCTGCCGGCGGTCGCCGAGAGCTGGGCGGAGCTCGCCCGCGACCCCAACCAGCAGACCCTGGACCGGCTCCAGGACCGCCTCGGCGTCATCCCGGGGCGGGGGGCCTGCCACCACCCTGACGGCGTCACGAGGTTCGTCGGCTCCGCCCTGCGCGTCCTCATGCCGCACATCCACGAGCACGTCGCGGGACCGTGCCCCCTCGGGAGGAGCCGTCATGCCGTCCACTGACCGGGAGGTCGGCGTCCGCATCGCCGTCGACCGGGTCCTCTGCACCGGCCACGGGGTCTGCGCCCGGACCCTTCCGGGCCGGATCCGGCTCGACGAGTGGGGCTACCCGATCGTCGAGGCCGTCGCGGTGGACCCGGTGGACGCCGACCTCGCCGTCAAGCTGTGCCCGGCCCGGGCGCTCTACCTGCGCTGACGGACGGGACGCTCAGACGCCCGTCGTCGCCCGGGGGTAGACCGCGTCGACGTCGGTGACGATGTTGACGAGGTAGGGCACCCCTGAGGCGAACGCCCGGTCGAGGGCCGGTCCGATGCCCGCCGGGTCCGTCACGAGCTCCCCGGCACCGCCGAGGGCGCGGACGACCTCGTCGTACCGCGTCCGCGGCGCGAGGTCGGCGATGACGTCGTACCCGTAGATCGCCTGCATCGGCTGCTTCTCCAGCCCCCACGCGGAGTTGTTGCCGAGGACCATGACGACGGGGAGGCGGTGCCGGACGAGGGTGTCGACATCGAGGAGCGAGAACCCGGCGGCGCCGTCACCGAGGAGGAGGACGACCTGGCTCGACGGGCGGGCGACCCGCGCGGCGATGGCGGCGCCGAGGCCCGCCCCGAGACAGCCGAACGGGCCGGGGTCGAGCCAGCATCCGGGCTGCCTCGGCTCGATGAACCTCCCGGCCCAGCTGACGAAGTCGCCGCCGTCGCCGATGACGACCGCGTCGTCGGCGAGACGCGGGATGAGCTCGCCGTAGATCCGGGCCGGGTGGATCGGGTCGGCCTCGGCGGCCAGCAGGGCCCGGTCGCTGTCCTCGCGCGCCGCGTGGACCTGGCGCAGTCCGGCCGCCCAGCCGGACCAGTCCGACCGCCGGGCAGCGGACAGGACCGCCTCGCGGAGCCCGTCGAGGATGAGCGTGAGGTCCCCGTAGGCCACCGCCGCGGGTTCGACGTGGCTGCTCACCTGGGTCGCGGCGTCGAGGAGGTGGATGACGGCCGCGTCGCCGTCGGCGAATGCGCCGTAGCCGAGCCGGAAGTCCAGTGGAGCTCCGACGACGACGGCGACGTCACACCCGCCGAACGCGGCACCTCGGGCCTTGGGGACCAGGAGCCGGTGACCCCCGGGGATGATGCCGCGGCCCATGCCGTTGGGGACCGTGGGGAGCTCCAGCTCCTCGACGAACCGGCGTGCCGCGTCCTCCGCGTGGTCGGACCAGACATCGGTGCCGATGACGACGACGGGGCGTTCCGCGGCGGCGAGGAGGCGACCCGCGGCGGCGATGGCGTCCGGGTCCGGGGCGACCGGGTCGGGCAGGGAGGGGCCGGCATACGAGGTCGTCGACTCCGTGAACAGGTGGTCCATGGAGACGTCGACGAAGGCGGGTCCACGGTGCGGGGACCGGGCGGCCGTGAAGGCGTCGTCGAGGGTCGCGGCAATGTCGTCAGCACCGGCTGTCGCGGCCGACTTCGTCACCGGCGCGAGGACGGGCACGTGGTCCATCTCCTGGAGGCTGCCCGTGCCCCAGCGGAACGCCGGCGCGCGCCCCCCGAGGACGACCATGGGAGAGCCGGCGAAGTAGGCCTGCGTCACCGCGGAGATCCCGTTCGTCACCCCTGGCCCGGCGGTCAGGACGGCGAGACCAGGCACACGGGTCAGCTTTCCCGTCGCTTCCGCGGCGAAGGCCGCTGTCTGCTCGTGCCGGACGTCGAGAAGCCGGACCGGCGGTTCGGCGTGGACGGCAGCGTCGTAGACGGGGAAGACGTGTGCCCCGGACAGGGTGAAGAGGGTTTCCACGCCATGGGCCCTCGCGACGGAGATCGCCTGGGCGCCCCCGCTGCCGGTCGCCGTTCCTGTTCGCTCGTCTGTCATGCTCAGACGTTATTGCACCCGGCCAGGGTCCCCGGAGAGGATGACCGCGTGAGGTACGCAGAGCACATCGTCGACCTGGTCGGCAACACCCCCTTGCTGCGGCTCCACTCGGTGACGCGCGGCGCGACGAAGGCAACGGTCCTCGCCAAGGTCGAGTACCTCAACCCGGGCGGGTCCGTGAAGGACCGCATCGCCGCGCCCATGGTCGAGGAGGCGGAGCGTTCCGGCGCCCTCAGGCCGGGGGGCACCATCGTCGAGCCGACGTCGGGCAACACCGGGGTGGGCCTCGCCCTCGTCGCCCAGCAGAGGGGCTACCAGTGCGTCTTCGTATGCCCGGACAAGGTGAGCGAGGACAAGCGGAACGTGCTCATGGCATACGGTGCCCGGGTCGTCGTCTGCCCGACCGCCGTCGCCCCGGAGCATCCGGACTCGTACTACTCGGTGTCCGACCGGCTCGTCCGGGAGATCCCCGGCGCGTGGAAGCCGGACCAGTACTCCAACCCCGAGGGACCGGCGAGCCACTACGCGAGCACCGGCCCGGAGATCTGGCGGGACACCGACGGCCGGGTCACCCACTTCGTCGCCGGCGTCGGCACGGGCGGGACGATCACCGGCACCGGGCGCTACCTCCGGGAGGTCAGTGACGGGCGCCAGGGGGGGCGGGTCCGGATCGTCGGGGCCGATCCGGAGGGGTCGGTCTACTCCGGCGGCACCGGGCGCCCCTACCTCGTCGAGGGGGTCGGCGAGGACTTCTGGCCTGCGGCGTACGACCCGTCCGTCGTCGACGAGGTCATCGCCGTCAGTGACGCGGACAGCTTCGCGATGACCCGACGGCTCGCCCGCGAGGAGGGCCTCCTCGTCGGGGGCTCGTGCGGGATGGCCGTCGTCGCGGCGCTCCGGGCCGCGCGTGACCTTCCCGAGGACGCGGTCGTCGTCGTCCTCCTGCCGGACGGCGGCCGCGGCTATATCAGCAAGATCTTCAACGACCGGTGGATGAGCTCCTACGGCTTTCTGCGGGCCGACGCCGACACGACCGTCGGGGACGTCCTGCGGGCCAAGTCCGGCGACCTGCCGGCACTTGTGCACGCCCATCCAAAGGAGACGATCCGCGACGCGATCGACATCCTCCGCGAGTACGACGTCTCCCAGGTGCCCGTCGTCAACGCCGAGCCGCCCGTCGCGCTCGGGGAGGTGGCGGGGTCGGTCGGCGAACGCGACCTCCTGGAGGCGCTGTTCACCGGGAAGGCGCACCTTGCCGACCCGCTCGAGAAGCACATGGCGCCCGGTCTGCCGCTCGTCGGCGCCGGTGAGCCGGTTGCTGCGGCGCGGCGTGAGCTCGAGCACGGTGACGCGGTGCTCGTCGTCGAGGACGGCCTGCCCGTCGGCGTGCTCACCCGGGCGGACCTGCTGGGGTTCCTCGCGGAGTGACCCCACGCCGCCGGCGGCGGCATCGTCGCGCGGCGCCGTCGCGCGCGGTGGGTCCCGGTCGAGCTGTCGCCGCGACGGCGAGGACGGCGCACGAACCGGTTGCCGGTGTCCGGTGGGCAGCACTCAGCCGCCGGGGTCCGCGCGAGCGACTACGATGAGCCCCACGTGCTCCGGGGTCGGTGTAACTCCGAACCGGCGGTAACAGTCCGCGACCCGGCCGCAGCCAGCGGCCGGTGGACCAGGTGTAACTCCTGGACCGACGGTGAAAGTCCGGATGGTAGGCAGCACGAGCCCGAGGCGCGTTGGCGCCGAGGGTGGGTTCGGCGTCGCCGTTCGGCGCCGCGCCACCTTGTCATCGCCCGGAGCCCGACCGACACGTCGAGACCAAGGGCCGATGGACGACCACGAAGCGATGCGCGAGGCGTTGGCCGCTGCCCGCCTCGGGGTGGAGGCCGACCCCAACCCCCGGGTGGGCTGTCTCATCGTCCCCGACGACGGGAGCGGGCCGGTCCTCGGCTGGCACCGCGGCGCCGGGACCCCGCACGCCGAGGTCGATGCGCTGTCCCGCGCGGGCAGCCACGCTCGCGGAGCAACGGCCTACGTCACCCTCGAGCCCTGCACCCATCACGGCCGGACGGGTCCCTGTGCGGACCGGCTCGTCGCCGCCGGGGTGCGCAGGGTCGTCCACGCCGTGCCCGACCCGAACCCCGTGGCGGCCGGCGGGGCGGCATACCTGCGGGCCCGCGGTGTCGAGGTCACCGAAGGCGTCCTGCAGGCCGAGGCGGAGGAGGTCAACGCCAGCTGGATGTACGCGCAGCGGACCGGGCGCCCCTGGGTCGTGGCCAAGATGGCGACCTCGCTGGATGGGCGCGTCGCCGCCGTCGACGGCTCGAGCCGCTGGGTCACCGGGCCTGCGGCCCGCGGCGACGCCCACCGGCTCCGGGCCCGCAGCGGCGCCGTCCTCGTCGGGTCCGGGACCGTCGTCGCCGACGACCCCCACCTGACCGTCCGCAGGCCCGACGGCACCCTCGCCGACCGGCAGCCGCTGCGGGTCGTCATCGGCCATCGGCCGCCGCCGCGCGGGAGCCGCATCCTCGACACGGCCGCTGGCACCCTCCAGCTGGCCACGCACGACCCGGTCGCCGTCCTGTCGGCACTGGCCGAGCGGGGCGTGCACCGGGCGCTCATCGAGGGCGGCCCGACGCTGGCGACGGCGTTCCTGCGCGCCGGGCTCGTCGACGAGGTCGTCGCGTACATCGCACCCGCTCTGCTCGGGGGTGGCGCCCTCGCCATCGGCGACCTCGGCGTCGCCACCATCGCCGAGGCCGTCCGGTTCGTCCCCACCGACGTCACCCCGCTGTGGCCTGACATCCGCGTCACCGCCCGCCCGCTCCACCGCCCCGCGATATCCCCCTCCGAAAGGACCTGACCACCGTGTTCACTGGCATCATCGAGGAGCTCGGCTCCGTCACGAGGGTCTCCTCGGGACCCGGTTCCAGCCGCCTCACCGTGCGGGGTCCGCTCGTCACGTCCGATGCCCGCGCCGGGGCGTCGATCGCCGTCAACGGGGTGTGCCTGACCGTGACCGGGCTGGCCGGGGCCGACTTCAGCGTCGACGTCATGCCCGAGACGCTGCACCGGTCCACCCTCGGGCGCCTGCACCCGGGCGACCCGGTGAACCTCGAGAGGGCCATGCGGGCCGACGGCCGGTTCGGCGGGCACGTCGTCCAAGGGCATGTCGACGGCACGGCGACGCTGGTCGAACGGACGCCCGGCGACCGGTGGGAGGTGTTGCGGCTGTCGCTTCCCGGCGCCCTGGCCGCATACGTCGTCGAGAAGGGCTCGGTGACCCTCGACGGCGTCAGCCTCACCGTGGTCTCCGTCGACGGGTCGAGCATGACCGTCTCGCTCATCCCCGAGACCCTGGCCCGGACGACCCTGGGGACGCGGGCGGTGGGGGACGAGGTCAACGTCGAGGTGGACGTGCTCGCCAAGTACGTCGAACGGCTGCTCGCCGTCCGCCGCGACGCGACGGGGGTCTCCCGGTGAGCGCGGGGAGCACCGTCGCCGAGGCCCTCGAGGCTCTGCGGACCGGACGCCCGGTACTCGTCACCGACGACGCCGACCGCGAGAACGAGGGCGACGTGGTCCTCGCGGCCGAAGGCCTGCGGACCGAGTGGGTGGCCTGGGCGGTGCGGCACACGTCCGGCTACCTGTGCGCGCCGATGCCCGACCAGGTGGCCGACCGCCTCGAGCTGCCCCTGATGGTGGAACGCCCCGAGGACCCGCTCCGGACGGCCTACACGGTGTCGGTCGACGCCCGCGAGGGGGTCACGACGGGCATCAGCGCCGCGGACCGTGCTCGCACGGCCCGTCTCCTGGCGAACCCGGAGTGCGGACCGCGCGACCTCGTCCGTCCCGGTCACGTCCTGCCCCTGCGGGCCCGGCCGGGAGGGGTGCTCGAGCGGCGCGGCCACACCGAGGCCGCCGTCGACCTGTGCCGGCTCGCGGGCCTGGCGCCCGTCGCCGTCATCGGCGAGCTCGTCGACGACGACGGGTCGATGATGCGTCGCCCCGCCGTCCTGGACCTCGGTGCCGTCAAGGGGCTGCCGGTCATCACCATCGCCGAGCTCGTCGTCCACCGGCTCCGCCACGACAGGGTCGAGCACGTGACGACGACGTCGCTGCCCACGCGGTACGGGCCGTTCACGGCCCACGGCTTCCGGGACCGACTCAACGGCGCCGAGCACGTCGCGCTCGTCGGCCCGAACGGGCTCGGGGACCGCCCGCTGGTCCGGGTCCACTCCGAGTGCCTCACCGGGGACGTCTTCGGGTCGCTGCGCTGCGACTGTGGGGCCCAGCTGCGGACCGCGCTGGAGATGGTCGCCGCGGAGGGCGGCTGTGTCGTCTACCTGCGAGGCCACGAAGGACGCGGCGTGGGACTGCTCGACAAGCTGCGGGCGTATGCCGTGCAGGACGGTGGCGCCGACACGGTCGACGCCCAGCTCGCGCTCGGCCTGCCCGTCGACGCCCGCGAGTACGGGGCCGCCTCGGCGATCCTTATGGCGCTCGGGGTGGGGTCCGTGCGCCTCCTGTCCAACAACCCCGCCAAGAGCGGCGGCCTGAGGGCGGGCGGCATCCTCGTCAGCGAGGTCGTGCCGCTGCGGACGGCGCCGACGACGACGAACGCTCGGTACCTGCGGACCAAGCGAGACCGGATGGGTCACACACTCGGTCCCATCGAGCGCGGTCAGGGACCCGAGCCGGCCACGGAGCCGCCCACCCGACCGACCCGACCCGAGGAGCACATCGCATGACGCGCCAGGGGGCCCCCGCCGTCACCGTCGACGGGACGGGCCTGCGCGCCGCCGTCGTGGCCGCGTCGTGGCACGAGCGGGCCATGGCCGGGCTGCTCGACGGCGCGGCTCGGGCACTGGCCGAGGCCGGCGTCGCCGACGTCACGACGGTCCGTGTCCCGGGCACCTTCGAGCTGCCCGTGGCCGCGGCCCGGCTCGCGGGCTCGCACGACCTCGTCGTCGCGCTCGGCGTCGTCATCCGCGGTGGCACCCCGCACTTCGAGTACATCTGCCAGGCCGCGGCGCTGGGCCTCACCGAGGTCGCGGTCCGGACCGGGACACCGGTGGGCTTCGGGGTTCTCACGTGCGACACCGAGGCGCAGGCCCTGGACCGGGCCGGGCTGCCCGGCTCCACGGAGGACAAGGGCCATGAGGCGGCCAGTGCGGCGGTGGCGACGGCGCGGGCCCTGCGGACCGCCTGACACGAGGCCGCCGGGGGGCGCCGGGGTTGGCGGCGGGGTGACCCCGGCGCGGAGGACGGATCAGGCGGCGGGATGCTGTCCGAGGCTCGGCTCCGGGTGCCCGCTGCGGATCCCCGCGAACCAGGCGAGGACGCTCGCCGGGATAAGCGGTGCGAAGGGGATGAACAGGAGAAGGCCGTAGACGAGCAGGAGGAACGCGGCGGTCCACAGGACCGGGTGCCGGTAAGGCATGGCGACGATCGCGCCGTAGACGCACGCCGCACAGCAGGCGAAGAGGACAAGGAGCGGCCAGATCGACGGCGTCTGGTCGCGGCTTCGGACGAAGGCGAAGTAGAGGATGAACATGGCCGCGACGATCACGGCCGCGAGAACCCCGAAGTAGTCGACCCGCCCGCGCACCCTTGCGATGTCCATGTGGTCATTGTGTCCTCTTGCGTCAGGCGTGTGAAGAGGCTGCAGCGTGGCTCCAAATCACCGTCCTTGGTGAGGATGCCCCTGCTCGGCGACGGCGAGGACGATCCCGACGCGGACGTCGACGGGCTCGACGCGGACCCGTTCGAGGACCTGGCGATCGGGCATGAGAAGGCACACATTGCCGTGGCCGCCTCCGGGGGGAAGGCTCGGGAGCATGACGACGTCCCCGACGACCCTGACCTTCCTCGGCGGAGCAGGGAGCGTGACCGGGTCCAAGCACCTCCTGACGGTCGGTGGACGGAGGATCCTTGTCGACTGCGGGATGTTCCAGGGGGAGAAGACCCTCCGGCTGCGCAACTGGGCGGAGTTCCCCGTCGACCCGGCGACGGTCACCGACGTCCTCGTCACCCACGCGCACATGGACCATGTCGGCTACCTCCCCGCTCTCGTCAGGGGCGGCTTCACCGGACGGATCCACTGCACCGACGCAGCCGAGGAGCTCATCGGGATCGTCCTGCGGGATGCGGGGCACCTGCAGGAGCGGGATGCCGAGGACGCCGCCGAGGGCGGCTACTCTAAGCACACGCCGCCGCTGCC
>JAJXUB010000056.1:0-8828 GCA_021783215.1 Actinomycetes bacterium
TGTCCTCGTGCCGGTCGCCTCGATGGGCTGGGTCTACGTCGTCGTCGCCGTGCTCGCCGGCGGCCTCTTCATCGCCGAGGCGCATCGTCTGCTGCGCGGCGCGCGCGAGGGCCTGCCGCAGTCACGGCTGAGGCCCATGCGCCTGTTCCACTTCAGTATCACGTACGTGACGTTCCTCTTCCTCGCCGTCGCCGTCGACGCCGTGGTCCATCTACCGATCCGCTGACGCCGCCTGCACGGCGGGTCCGCGCCGCCGCAGCGCGAGGACCCCGAAGGTGAGGGCGACGACGAGCAGGCTGGCGCCGAGCATGTGGGCGACGACGAGGACGACGGGCAGCTTCGTGAAGTACTGGACGTAGCCGATGACCCCCTGGAGCACCGTGACGATGAGGACGGCGTGCCAGGCGGACCGGGCGCGCGCGTCGTCGGCCAGGCGCGCGCCGAGCCAGACGGCGACGGCGATGCCCAGGAAGAGCATGACGAGGTCGGCGTGCAGCCATGAGGCGCTGCGCGGGTCGAACGGGTAGCGCTTGACGTGGATGTCGCCGGAGTGGGGGCCGGTCCCCGTCACGATGGTCCCGAGGACGATGACGCCCGCCCCGAGGAGCGCGTCGGTGCGGGCCAGCCAGGTGACCTCGGACCGGACGACGGGGACCGGCTCCCCGTCGCCCTCGCGGTAGCGGGCGAGCAGGTAGGCCGACAGGGCGACGAGGACCATCGACGCCAGCATGTGGAGCGAGACGACGACCGGTGACAGCTTCATGCGGACGCTGATGCCACCGATGACGGCCTGCAGGAGAACCCCGAGCAGCGGGAGGAAGGCGAGCCTGCGCAGCGAGGTCCGCTCACGGGCGTAGTGGAGGATCGCGGCGGCGACGAGGATCGCCGCGACCGACACGACCCCGGTGAGCGTCCGGTTGCCGAACTCGATGAACTTGTGGAAGCCCTGCGACTGCCCCGCGACGGGGACGAACGAGCTCGCCGTGCACCGCGGCCACGTCGGGCACCCGAGGCCGGAGCGGGTAACGCGGACGATGCCTCCCGTGACGACGATGAACACCTCGAGGACGAGGTTGGCGACGAGGACGCGGTCGACGAGACGCTGGGGGTCCTTGGGGCGCAGGCTCACGGAGACACGGTAGAGCCAGGCCCGGCCCTCGGTCGGCCCGGGTCGGGGCGTGGCGCGGCGCGGGTCAGTCGCTCCAGCGGAACCAGCGGGCGGCGGCGGCACCGGCCGCGACGGTCCAGACGAGGAGGACGAGCGCCTCCCACCACGGCGTGCCGGTGCCGCGGAAGGCGGAGCGGAGGAGCTCGCCGAGGGCACCGCCGGGGGTGAGCCGGGCGACGGTCGCCGTCCCCGCGGGGTAGCGACCCGCCGGGAGGACGACCCCGAGGCCAAGCATGACGACCCAGAGGAGGTTCGCGACGGCGAGGACCGCCTCCGCGCGCAGGACGCCGGCGACGAGGAGGGCGAGCGCGACGGAGGCCGCCGTCCCGAGCACCCACCAGAGCATCGCCAGGGGCAGCCCGCTCCAGTGCGGCCTCCAGCCGAGGGCGAGCGCGAGGCCACCGAGGACGAGGAACTGGATGACCTCGACGACGAGGACGGCGGCGACCCGGGCCAGGAGCAGGCCCCCTCGGCCGAGGGGCGTCGTCCCGAGGAACCGGAGGACCCCGCCACGCCGGTCGAACCCCGTCGAGATGGCCTGCCCGGTGAACGCGGTCGAGATGACGGCGAGGGCGAGCACGCCGGGGGCGACGACGTCGACTCGAGGCTCTCCGGCCGCCTGCCCGATGCCGATCCCGGTCGCGAGGGTCAGACCGAGGAGCGCCAGCGCGGGCAGGACGACGGCGACGAGGAGCTGCTCGCCGTTCGAGAGCAGCGTCCGGGTCTCGAAGCGCGCCTGAGCCGCGACCCGCGCCCTCGTCGGTGCGGCGGCGCTCATCGGGTCTCCCGCGGGGTCAGGGCGAAGTAGCGCTCCTCGAGCGTCGTCCCGGCGGTCAGGTCGCCGAGGGCGCCCTGGGACGCGACGGTGCCCTCCGAGACGATGACGACCCGGTCGGCGAGCCGCTCGGCCTCCTCGAAGGAGTGGGTCGTCACGACGACGCACACCCCGCGCTGCGCCTCGGACCTGATGAGGTCCCAGACGTCCAGCCGAGCATGCGGGTCGAGCCCGGCGGTCGGCTCGTCGAGGAAGAGCACGTCGGGCCGCCCGACGAGGGCGGCCGCCAGGGCGACCCGCTGGCGCTGGCCCCCGGACATCCGCCGGGTGATCGTGTCGGCGAACCGGTCGATCCCCAGTCGCTCCGCGAGCCCCGCGACCGGGAGAGGATCGGCATACAGCCGCGAGACGTGGGCCAGCAGGCGCACGGGTGTCGACCGGGCGGGGAGGCCACCGTCCTGGAGCATGACGCCGACCCGGGCGCGGTGTTCGGCGGAGGCGCCCCACGGGTCCACGCCGAGCACCCGGGCCGAGCCGCCGTCCGCGCGCTGCAGGCCCTCGAGGATCTCGACCATCGTCGTCTTTCCTGCGCCGTTGGGGCCCAGCACGCTCGTCACGGTCCCGGCGTCGGCCGTCCAGGAGACCCCGGCCAGGGCATGGACGGGCCCGAAGCTCTTCCGGAGATCCTCGACGGCGACGACGGCTGCCACGTCGAAAGATCCTAGGCTGATGTCCATGTCATCCATCGACCGGGAGTCCGGGCCGGCCTGTGCCGTCGCCGCGGTCCCGGCGATCGTCGCCCTGCTCGCGGGCCGCCGAGGACCGGCGGCCGTGCTCGCTGGTCTCCCCATCGGGGTCGCCGCGTTCTTCCGCGACCCCGACCGGGCCCCCGACGACGGAACGGTCGACCCCGACCTCGTCGTCAGTCCGGCGGACGGCCGGGTGATGTATGCCGGCCCGGGGCAGGCGGGTGTCGCCCCGGCGGGGCAGTGGCAGCAGGTCTCGGTCTTCCTCTCCCTCCTCGACGTCCACATCAACCGGGCCCCGTATGCCGGTCGCGTCACCGAGGTGACCTACCGACCGGGGCGATGGCTGGCGGCCTACCGGCACGAGAGCGCCCATCTCAACGAGCGAACCGACATCACGACCCGGCTTGAGGTACGGGGGGACACGCGCGAGGTGAGGTTCCGCCAGGTCGTCGGGCTGCTCGCGCGACGGGTCGTGACCCGCATCCGGGTCGGGGACGACCTGACGACCGGGCAGCGCATCGGCCTGATGAAGTTCGGCTCCCGGATGGACGTCTTCGTCCCGATGACCGTCGGCCTCCTCATCGCTCGCGGGGACCGCGTCGTCGCGGGGGAGACCCCGATCGGGCGGTGGCCGGCGTGAGCGCGCCGGGGCCGATCCGCGCCCGGCTCGTCCGGTGGCGCCTCGTCTCCCCGACGGGCGCGGACGTCGTGAGCCTGCGCGACGTGCCCGCCACGGAGCGGCTGCGCGTCATGGCGCCGAGCCTGTTCACGGTCGCGAACATGGTGCTCGGGCTGTCCTCGGTCCTTCTCGCCTTCCAGGGCCGGTTCCGGTTCGCCGCCACACTCCTGGCCCTCGCCGTCGTCATGGACATCTCCGACGGGTTCGTCGCACGGCTCGTCGGGGCGACCTCGCCCTTCGGCCTCCAGCTCGACTCGCTGGCCGACCTCGTCTCGTTCGGGGTGGCGCCGGCGGTGCTCGTCCACACGTGGGCGCTGCGCGAGTGGACGGTCCTGTCCTGGCTGTTCGCCTTCCTCTGGCTCGGCTGCGCGGCCTTCCGGCTGGCCCGCTTCAACGTCACCGTCGACCCGATGGCCGACAAACGGTACTTCGTCGGGCTGCCCAGCCCCGGGGCCGCGGGCGTGCCCATCGCGACGATCTTCGCCCTGGCGAACGCCCACGTCGGACCTCGGCTGTTGTTCCCGCTCGTCGTCAGCGCGCTACCGGCGCTGCTGATGGTCACGACGGTGCGGTTCAGGTCGTTCCGCTCCCTTCTCGCCGTCCGCCGCATCCCCGTCCCCGCCGCCGCCGCCCTCGCTCTCGCGGTCGCGGCGGCACTGGTGCTCGTGCCCGGCTACACGGGCCTCGTCGTCGCCTACGGCTACGTCCTGACGGCGCCGCTGGGGTGGCTGACGGCGCCGCTGCGGCGCCGCTGGTTCGGCGACGACTCGGTGGCTCCCGACCGGCACCGGCTCCCGTCGGTGTTCCTCTCGGCGACTCCGACCGAGGCGGAGCTGGACGAGGTCACCGACGACCCCACGTGAGGACCCCCGTTTGGCATCGCCCGGGCAATTACGTAAGATTGTCGTGTGCTAAATACGGCGCTGCCGGCCGGGACCGCTCCCGCCACGTGTGACGCGAACGAGTCGCGCACCCGTGACCGGGTCCTACGCGCCGTCAGCGAGCACGGGCCCGTCACGGCGGCGGCCCTCGGAGACCTCCTCGGGCTGACGTGCACGGCGGTTCGACGCCACCTCGACCTGCTGCTCGACGCGGGTCACATCGAGCTGCACGAGGCCACCCGCTCCGGCCACCGAGGCCGCGGTCGCCCCGCCCGTGCCTGGGTCCTGTCCCCGAGCGGCCACTCCGCCCTGCGCTCCGACTACGACCACCTTGCCGGTGCGGCGATCCGCTTCCTCGCGGAGACCGCCGGTCCCGACGCCGTCGGACACTTCGCAGGGAAGCGGGCGACCGAGCTGGAGGACCGGTATGCCGAGGCGGTCGACGCCGCGGGCGACTCACCGGCCGACCGCGCGCAGGCCCTCGTCACCGCTCTGACCGCCGACGGGTTCTCCGCCTCCGCGCGGACCGTCGGCGCGCCGGGAGCGGGTGCGCTCACCGGCATACAGGTCTGCCAGGGGCACTGCCCGGTCCAGGGAATCGCCGCCGAGTTCCCCCAGTTCTGCGACGCCGAGACCGAGGCCTTCTCGCGCCTCCTGGGCGTCCACGTCCAGCGCCTGGCCACCCTTGCCCACGGCGACTTCGTCTGCACGACGTTCATCCCGACCCCCGCCGTCCCCCCGAAGAAGAGGTCGACCTCATGACGAACATCGAAGAGCTCAACCCCGGTCTGCAGGGTCTCGGTCACTACGAGTACGGATGGGCGGACTCCGACGCCGCCGGCGCGTCGGCGCGGCGCGGCCTCTCCGAGGAGGTCGTCCTCGACATCAGCGGCCGCAAGGGCGAGCCGCAGTGGATGACCGACGTCCGCAAGAAGGCGCTCCGGCTGTTCTCGAAGAAGCCCATGCCGACGTGGGGGTCGGACCTGTCCGGCATCGACTTCCAGAACATCAAGTACTTCGTCAAGTCGACGGAGAAGCAGGCGACCTCGTGGGAGGACCTGCCCGAGGACATCCGGCACACGTACGACCGGCTGGGGATCCCCGAGGCGGAGAAGCAGCGTCTCGTCGCCGGGGTCGCCGCCCAGTACGAGTCGGAGGTCGTCTACCACCAGATCCGTGAGGACCTCGAGGAGAAGGGCGTCATCTTCCTCGACACGGACACGGGGCTGAAGGAGCACGAGGACCTCTTCCGCGAGTACTTCGGCTCGGTCATCCCGCCAGGGGACAACAAGTTCGCGTCGCTCAACACGGCGGTGTGGTCGGGTGGCTCCTTCATCTACGTCCCGCCAGGGGTCCATGTCGACATCCCGCTGCAGGCCTACTTCCGGATCAACACCGAGAACATGGGCCAGTTCGAGCGGACCCTGATCATCGCCGACGAGGGCTCGTCCGTGCACTACGTCGAGGGGTGCACGGCCCCGATCTACAAGTCGGACAGCCTCCACAGCGCGGTCGTCGAGATCATCGTCAAGAAGAACGCCCGAGTGCGGTACACGACGATCCAGAACTGGTCCAACAACGTCTACAACCTCGTCACGAAGCGCGCGACGTGCGCCGAGGGGGCGACGATGGAGTGGATCGACGGCAACATCGGCTCCAAGGTGACGATGAAGTACCCCGCCGTCTTCCTCCTCGGGGAGCACGCCCGTGGGGAGACCCTGTCCATCGCCTTCGCCGGTGAGGGCCAGCATCAGGACGCCGGCTCGAAGATGGTCCACGCGGCGCCGAACACGAGCAGCCACATCGTCTCCAAGTCTGTCGCCCGTGGCGGCGGCCGCACGTCCTACCGCGGCCTTGTCCAGATCCTCGAAGGGGCGCACGGCTCCAGGAGCAGCGTCGTCTGCGACGCGCTCCTCGTCGACACGGTCAGCCGCTCCGACACCTACCCGTACGTCGACGTCCGCGAGGACGACGTCCAGATGGGTCACGAGGCGACGGTCTCCAAGGTCAGCGAGGACCAGCTGTTCTACCTCCGCTCCCGTGGCCTGACCGAGGAGGAGGCCATGGCCATGATCGTCCGCGGCTTCGTCGAGCCGATCGCCCGCGAGCTGCCCATGGAGTACGCCCTCGAGCTCAACCGGCTCATCGAGCTCCAGATGGAAGGAGCGGTGGGCTGACATGAGCCTGCTCACGCAGACCCCGCAGGCCCGTCCGGTGGGGGAGCACAGCCACGGCGCGGTGCCCACCATCCCCGACAGCTCGCGCGCGCAACGGCACACGTCGTATGCGGCGGCCGACTTCCCGGTCCCCACCGGACGCGAGGAGGAGTGGCGGTTCACGCCGATGGACCGGCTCCGGGGGCTCCAGTCCGACGCCCCGATGGGGGAGGCGCGCTACGACATCCACGCCGACGGTCCGGCCGCCGTCATCCGGGAGCGGGTCTCGACGAGCGACCCGCGGGTCGGCAGCTCGGGCCTCATCCCCGCCGACCGCCCCGGCGCCCGGGCGTGGGAGGTCGCGCAGCGCGCGGCCGTCCTCACGGTGCCGGCCGACACCGAGCTCGATGCCCCCTACGTCGTCCAGCTCCGGGCGGACGCCGCCGCCGACGCCCCGGCCTGGGCGGACCACGCCGTCGTCGTCGCGGGTCGCCACTCGAGCAGCACCGTCGTCCTGCGTTACTCCGGCTCCGCCACCGTCGTCGGCAACCTCGAGGTCATCGTCGAGGACGGTGCCCAGCTCACCCTCGTCACCGTCCAGGAGTGGGCCGACGACACCGTCGAGCTCGCGCGCCAGCACGCCCGCATCGGGCGCGACGCCTCGCTGCGGCATATCGTCGTCACCCTCGGCGGGGACGTCGTCCGGCTCGACATGACCGTGGCATACGACGGGCCGGGAGGCTCGTTCGAGGGCCTCGGGGTCTACTTCGCGGACGCGGGCCAGCATCTCGAGCACAGGCTCTTCATCGACCACGAGGCGCCGCGCTGCCGCTCGAACGTCGAGTACAAGGGCGCCCTTCAAGGGGACTCGGCGCACACCGTGTGGATCGGCGACGTCCTCATCCGGTCGGCCGCCGAGGGAACCGACACGTACGAGCTGAACCGCAACCTCGTCCTCACCGAGGGTGCGCGGGCCGACTCCGTGCCGAACCTCGAGATCGAGACCGGCCAGATCACCCGCGCCGGCCACGCGAGCGCGACCGGGCGGTTCGACGACGAGCAGCTCTTCTACCTCCAGGCCCGCGGGATTCCGCAGGACGTCGCGAGGCGGCTCGTCGTCCGCGGGTTCTTCGCGAGCATCGTCGGGCGCATCGGCGTCCCCTGGGTCGTCGGCCACATCATGGAGGCGGTCGAGCGCGAGCTCGCGGGCGGGGTGAGCGCATGAGCGTCACCATCGAACGCGTCGACGTGTGCCACCTCGCCGAGCTCGCCGTCGCCCAGCCCGCGCTCGCGACGGTCAACGGCCACCGCCTCTGCGTCATCCGGACCGGCGAGCGCGAGGTCCACTGCATCGACGACACGTGCACCCATGGAGCCGTCTCGCTGTCCGAGGGCGAGGTCGACGGCCGGACGATCGAATGCTGGCTGCACGGCTCGCGGTTCGACCTGTGCACCGGCAGGCCGACCGGACCTCCGGCGACCCGGCCCGTCGCCGTCTACCCCGTGACCATCACCGAGGACGACCACGTCCTCGTCGACGTCCCCACCGAGAGCGAGAAGTGAGCCGATGACCACCCTGCAGATCACGGGCCTCCACGTGAGCGTCAACACCGAGGAAGGCGCCAAGGAGATCCTCCGCGGCGTCGACCTGACGGTCCGCTCGGGGGAGACCCACGCCATCATGGGCCCCAACGGCTCGGGCAAGTCCACCCTCGCCTACTCCATCGCCGGGCACCCGAAGTATGTCGTGACGTCGGGCTCGGTGACCCTTGACGGTTCGGACGTCCTGACGATGTCCGTCGACGAGCGGGCCCGCGCCGGGATCTTCCTCGCCATGCAGTACCCCGTCGAGGTCCCGGGCGTGACGGTGAGCAACTTCCTCCGGACGGCCAAGACGGCCGTCGACGGCGAGGCGCCGAAGCTGCGCACGTGGGTCAAGGACATGAAGGAGGCCATGGGCGCCCTGCGGATGGACCCGGCCTTCGCCGAGCGGAACGTCAACGAGGGCTTCTCCGGCGGTGAGAAGAAGCGGCACGAGATCCTCCAGATGGAGCTGCTCAGGCCGCGCATGGCCATCCTCGACGAGACGGACTCGGGGCTCGACGTCGACGCCCTCCGGATCGTCTCCGAGGGGGTCAACCGGGCCAAGGAGTCCACCGACTGCGGCGTCCTGCTTATCACCCACTACACGCGGATCCTGCGCTATATCAAGCCGGAGTTCGTCCACGTCTTCGTCGCCGGCCGGATCGCCGAGGAGGGCGGCCCCGAGCTCGCCGAGCAGCTCGAGGACGAGGGTTATGACCGCTTCCTCGCCGGCGCGAGCGTCTGAGGTCGTCACGACGATGTCCCGCCCCTTCACCACCGACGAGCTGGCCCGCATACGGGCCGGGTTCGTCATCCTCGGACGCACCGAGATCGGA
>JAJXUB010000056.1:8838-12372 GCA_021783215.1 Actinomycetes bacterium
GGCAAACCGCTCGTCTACCTGGACTCCGGCGCCACGTCGCAGCGGTATGCCGGGGCTCTCGACGCGGAGCGCGCCTTCGGTGAGCAGGTCAACGCGGCCGTCCACCGCGGTGCCCACCAGCTCTCCGAGGAGGCCACCGACGCGTACGAAGGCGCCCGCGCGCGCGTCGCGGCGTTCGTGGGGGGCCGGGCCGACGAGGTCGTCTTCACGAAGAACGCGACGGAGTCGCTCAACCTCGTGGCCTACGCCTTCTCCAACGACGTCGCCGGACAGGCGAAGGACCCGCGGCTGACGCTCGGGCCCGGTGACGAGGTACTCGTCACGGAGATGGAGCACCACGCCAACCTCATCCCGTGGCAGGAGGTGTGCCGGCGCACCGGCGCGACGCTGCGGTGGGTCCCCGTCACCGACGACGCCCGGCTCGACCTGAGCGGGCTCGACGGTCTGCTCACCGAGCGGACGAAGGTCTTCGCCTTCACCCACGTGTCCAACGTCGCCGGCACGGTCAACCCGGTGCGACGGCTCGTCGAGGCGGCCCGGTCCGTCGGCGCCGTCACCGTCCTCGACGCGTGCCAGTCGGCGCCGCACCTGCCGCTGGACGTCGCCGGGCTCGGTGTCGACTGGGCGGCCTTCTCCGGCCACAAGATGTACGGCCCGACCGGGATCGGCGTTCTCTGGGGTCGCGAGGAGCTCCTCGCGGCAATGCCGCCGTTCATCACCGGCGGCTCGATGATCGAGACGGTCTACATCGACCACAGCACGTATGCCGCGCCGCCGCAGCGCTTCGAGGCCGGGTCGCCGAACTCGGCTCAGGCCGTCGGGCTCGGCGCCGCCATCGACTTCCTCGACGGGCTCGGGATGGACCGGGTCGCGGCCCACGAGCACGCCCTGACCGGCGCGCTCCTCGACGGCCTCGCGGAGCGCCCCTGGGTCAAGGTCATCGGCCCGACGGAGAACGTCGAGCGGGGCAGCGCCGTCAGCTTCGTCGTCGACGGTGTCCACGCCCACGACGTCGGCCAGGTCCTCGACGACGAGGGTGTCGCCGTCCGCGTGGGCCACCACTGTGCGTGGCCGCTCCACCGCCGGTTCGGGATCGCGGCGACGACGCGCGCGACGTTCGCGGCCTACAACGAACCGGAGGAGGTCGACGTGCTCCTGCGCGCCCTTGACCGCGTCCCACGGATCTTCGGGCTCGAGGTGGCGTGACGATGGACCTCTACCAGGAGCTCATCCTCGACCACAGCAAGCGCCCGCACGGCAGGGGGCTGCGCGAACCGTTCGAGGGCGAGGCGCACCACGTCAACCCGACGTGCGGCGACGAGATCACCCTGCGCGTCCACCTCGACGGTCAGACCGTGCAGGACGTGTCCTACGACGCCACCGGGTGCTCGATCTCCGTCGCCTCGGCCTCGATCCTCGCCGAGGAGGTCACCGGCCACTGCCTGGCCGAGGCGTTCAGGACGCAGTCGGCCATGAAGGCCATGCTCACCTCACGCGGACAGGACGAGGGCGACCCGGAGGTCATCGGCGACGGGGTCGCCCTGTCGGGCGTGAGCCGCTATCCGGCCCGGGTCAAGTGCGCGCTGCTGCCCTGGATGGCCTTCACCGACGCCGTCGCCCGCTCGGGCGCCGCCATTCCCGCGAACGACAGGAGCTGAGGCTCACCATGACCGACACGACCACCATCCACGCCGACGTCGTCGACGTCGAGGAGGCCCTCCGCGACGTCGTCGACCCCGAGCTCGGGATCAACGTCGTCGACCTCGGCCTCGTCTACGGCGTGACGATCGACGCCCACGGCCACGCCGTCATCGACATGACGCTGACCTCGGCCGCCTGCCCTCTCACCGATGTCATCGAGGACCAGACCGCGGCGGCGCTCGACGGCATCGTCGCAAGCCACCGGATCAACTGGGTCTGGATGCCGCCCTGGGGGCCCGACAAGATCACCGTGGACGGGCGCGAGCAGCTGCGCGCGCTCGGTTTCAACATCTGACGTCGGCCGTGCCCCGGCGGGTGGTCGAGGTCGCACCGGACCGCTACGCGGCCTGGCGCTCCCGCTTCGACGCCGCGAACCCCGGCCCGGAGGCCGCGCAGCGGGTCGAGATGGTCGAGCGGTTCGACCACGACCCCCTCGTCGTCGTCCTCGTCCGGCGGGGCGGGTATGCCGTGGGCCTGGCGCGTGGGGGCAGGCTCGGGGTCCACAAGGTCGGGTCCCGCTACGTCCAGTCCCGCACGGCCGCCGGCGGCTGGAGCCAGCAGCGCTTCGCCCGCCGTCGCGCCAACCAGGCCGACGCCCTCGTCCGGTCGGTGGCCGAGCAGGTCGTGCGGGTCCTGCCGGACGGCATGCGCTCCGTCGGCCCGTTGGGCGGACTCGTCCTCGGGGGTGACCGGACCCTGTGCGCCGAGGTCCTCACGGACGCACGCCTCGCGTGGCTTGCAGAGCTGCCGCGCCGGGAGCTCTACGACCTGGGCGACCCCCGCCTCGACCAGCTCCGCAGGGCCGTCGAGCGGGGGTCCGCCATCCGCGTGACGATCGGCGAGTGATCACTCCACGGTGGCGACGCTGAACGTGTCGCACCGGTTGGGGTCGCCGCTCCGGTAACCCCGGAGGAACCACTGCTGGCGGGCCGCTGACGAACCGTGGGTCCAGCTCTCCGGGTTGACCTGGCCGCCGCCCATCGTCGACTGGATGTGGTCGTCACCGACGGACTTCGCGGCCGAGAGCGCGTCGAGAAGGTCCTGCTGGGTGATGTTCGCGAAGAACGCCGTCCCGCTCGCGTCCTTGGTCTCCGTCGCGTGCTTGGCCCACACCCCCGCGAGGCAGTCGGCCATGAGCTCGGTCCGCACGGAGCCGCTGTTGGCGCCTTGGGGGTCCTGCTGGGCCTTGCCGAGGAGGCCGAGGATGTCCTGGATGTGGTGCCCGTACTCGTGCGCGATGACGTACTCCTTGGCGAGGTTGCCTCGGCTCGAGCCGAACTGGGTGGCCAGGAGGTCGTAGAAGCTCGCATCGACATAGACCCTCTGGTCGAGCGGGCAGTAGAAGGGTCCGACCTGGTTGCTCGCCGTGCCGCAGGCCGACTGGACGGCCCCGGAGTAGAGGAACGTCTTCGCCGGCGTGTACCGGGCACCGAGCGTGGGCAGCTCGGCCGCCCAGAAGTCCTGGACGGAGTTGACCGTGGCGACGACGAGGCAACGGTCGTCCCGGTTGGCGTCCGCGCCCGTCCGACACTCGGCGGTGAGGGCGGAATCCGATCCGGGGTTCGAGGCGCTGGACGCGCCGCCCTGGCCGGTCGTCGAGCTGCCACCGCTGATGTTGCCCCCGAAGACGAGGGCGAGGATGAGCATGATGATGCCGCCGACTCCGCCGCCGACGACCATGCCGCCGGGACCGCCGCTGCCGCCACCGCCACCGGTCTGGATCTGGGAGGTGTCGAGCCGGACGTTGTCGTTGAAGCTCATGGGCGCTCCTCGCGGATGAACGGTGCATCGTCGACGTCCGCGCGGCACCGGGCGGCTCGGACGGCACTAAAC
>JAJXUB010000057.1 GCA_021783215.1 Actinomycetes bacterium
TCACCAACCTCCATGAGCAGTACATCTAGCCGACGGGGCGGCGCCGCAGGGTCGGCGATGGCACGATGGCGCCATGACTCACAACGACGTGACCTCTGTCTACCGCGGCGCCCGCGACGGCCTGCTCGCCCTGACCGGGAAGCACGAGGAGGCCGTGGCCTCCTTCCGCTGGCCCGACCTGGGAGACCGGTTCAACTGGGCGGTCGACTGGTTCGACGCCATCGCCCGGGGCAACGACACGATCGCCCTTCGCATCGTCGAGGAGGACGGTACGCGCACGGAGGCCTCCTTCGACGCGATGGCGGCGAGGTCCGACCGTGTCGCCGCGTGGCTCGCGGCTCAGGGAGTACGCCGCGCAGACCCCGTCATCCTCATGCTGGGCAACCAGATCGAGCTGTGGGACTGCATGCTCGCCGTCATGAAGCTCGGCGCCGTCATCATGCCGACGACGACGGCGGCCGGCCCGGCCGACCTCGTCGACCGGATCGAGCGCGGGGGTGCCATGCACGTCATCGTCCACGCCCGTGACACGGACAAGTTCGACGACGTCCCCGGGGACTACACCCGGATCAGCGTCGGCGAGAAGGACGGGTGGCTGGACCTGGGACCGGCATACGAGACGGACGTCCCACCGACCGAGCACCCGGGCACGTCGCCGAACGACCCCCTCCTGCTCTACTTCACCTCCGGGACGACGAGCAGGCCGAAGCTCGTGGCCCACACCCAGCAGTCCTACCCGCTCGGTCACCTCTCGACCCTCTACTGGCTCGGGACGAAGCCGGGAGACGTCCACCTGAACATCTCCTCGCCGGGCTGGGCGAAGCATGCGTGGTCGTGCTTCTTCGCGCCGTGGATCGCCGAGGCGACGATCTTCATCTACAACTACGCCCGGTTCGACGCGGCGGCGCTCCTCGCGCAGATCCGCGACAACGAGGTGACGACGTTCTGCGCACCGCCGACGGTGTGGCGGATGCTCATCAACGCCGACCTGTCCGATGGGCCGGCGTCGCTGCGCGAGGTCATCGGCGCGGGCGAGCCGCTGAACCCCGAGGTCATCGCCCGGATCAAGAATGCGTGGGGCCTGACCCTGCGGGACGGCTACGGCCAGACCGAGATGACGGCCGCCGTCGGCAACGCCCCGGGCTCGGCCGTCAAGCCCGGCTCGATGGGCCGGCCGCTGCCGGGCGTTCCGGTCGTCCTCGTCGACCCCGTGACGAACCGGGTCGTCGAGGGAGAGGGGGAGGGCGAGATCGCCCTCGACCTCTCCGAGCAGCCGCTCCCGCTCATGTCGGGCTACCTCGGCGACCCCGAACGCGACGCCGAGGCCATGGCCGGCGGTTTCTACCACACGGGCGACGTCGCCAACAGGGACGCCGACGGGTACCTCACGTACGTCGGGCGCACCGACGACGTGTTCAAGGCGAGCGACTACAAGATCAGCCCGTTCGAGCTCGAGTCGGTCCTCATCGAGCACCCGGCCGTGGCGGAGGCTGCCGTCGTGCCGGCGCCCGACGAGCTCCGGCTCGCCGTGCCCAAGGCATACGTCTCCCTGGTGGCCGGCCACGACCCGACGGAGGAGACCGCGATGTCGATCCTCGCGTATGCCCGTGACCATCTCGCACCATGGCAGCGCGTCCGGCGGCTGGAGTTCGCCGAGCTGCCGAAGACGATCAGCGGCAAGATCCGGCGCGTCGAGCTGCGCTCGCGCGAGGAGCAGATCTCGTCCGGTGCGATCACAGGCGACGGCGTGGAGTACCGCGACGACCAGCTGAGAACCTGACCTACCGCCTGGTACTGGTCGTGATCACGACCAGTACCAGGCGGTAGGTCACGCTGTGGGGGGGCTAGAGGTACTGCCCGGTTCCGTCCTGTCGGCCGCCGGGTGGGCCATCCGGCGGGGGTGGCCCACCCGGGATGCCGTCCGGCATGCCGGACAGCCCCTGCCCGTGTGGGCCCGCCGGTAACGCCCGGCGCATCTCCTGCAGCTGCGCCTGGGCGGCCATCTGCTGGGCGACGAGGGCCGTCTGGATGCCGTGGAAGAGCCCCTCGAGCCACCCGACCAGCTGGGCCTGGGCGATGCGCAGCTCGGCGTCGCTCGGGCGCCCTTCCTTGAACGGCTGGACCAGCCGGTCGAGCTCCTCGTCAAGCTCGGGGGCCAGGCCCTCCTTGAGCTCGGTGACGGCGGTGTCATGGATGTGGGCGAGGCGGGCTCGGCCGGCGTCGTCGAGGGGGGCGCTGCGGACCTCCTCGAGGAGCTGCTTGACCATGGCGCCGATGCGCATGACCTTGGCCGGGGACTCGATGAGCTCGGCCGGGTTTCGCTCCTCCTCCTTCGGCTGGGCGACGCCCATGCCCTCGGGGGTCACGACGACAACGCGGTCCGGTCCACCGTTGCCCTGGGCGGGCGCCTCGCGGTCCGCATCGTCCTGGCTCGTCTCGTCACTCATGCCCCCCATCCTGCCCCACGTGGCGGGAGTGGAGAAGCGAGCGGAAGACGTCGACGTCGACCTCCTGCCAGTCCGTGTGGTCGTTGCGCCATCCCAGAAGGTCGTGGAAGCCGGTGGTCGAGTTGACCATGGCGTGACCGACGACCCGGTCATCGGGTATGCCGTACCTCGCCTGAAGCATCCGGACGAGGGCGAGGGCTGCCCCCAGCTGCGCCGGTCGGGCGAGGATCTGCTGGTCTGCCCAGCCGGACGAGCGGCCCTCGCTCGCCTGCATGATCTCGATACCGATCGACTGGTCGTCGAACCCGACGGCGTGGCGGCACCTGACGTCGGTCGGCACGAGCGCAAACACCGTGCCGTCCTGCCCCACGAGGTAGTGCGCGCACTTTCCCGGCAGCTCGCCGAGGTCGGGCCCGTCGGCGGCGAAGCCGGCGATCGTCGAGGAGACCGAGGTCGTCCCCGTGACATGGAGGACGACCGCGCTCGGGGTCAACCGAGACGTCCGTGTCCCGTAGTGCCGCAGCGAGTAGGCCGCCATCTCGGCCAGCCGCGTCGGCCCGTACGGGATGTACCGGTCGACGATGTGGGCCGAGGGTGGGCTCGCGGGGGCGGCGACCGAGGTCGGTGTCGCCGTGGGGGCCGTGGCCGTCGTCCCGGAAGGCACCACCACCTGGAGATCGGGCCGGCACCCGGCCAAGGGCGAGCCCGAGGCCCGCGGCGATGGCGGCGACGAGCCGGGTCGCATCCGTGGCGCGGGCCGGTGCGGACATCTCGACCAGCGTACCTGCTGGGCTCTTGGAATATTCGCCGCTACTCTGTCGCTATATCGAGTACCTATCCATGACATAGCAAGGAGCGACACGCATGAGACACCCCCTGAACGACCTGCCCGATCTGCCCCGACGCGGTCCCGGCCGCCGACACGGTGAGCTCCACGACCCCTTCCTCGGTCCCATGGGCCCCGGCGGGTTCGGCCCCATGGGTCCCGGCGGACGCGGACGACGTGGTCCGGGACGCCGCGGCGACGTCCGCAACGCGATCCTCGCCCTGCTGGAGGAAGGCCCCCGGAACGGCTACCAGGCCATCGCCGACATCGCCGACCGCACGGACGGTCTGTGGCGTCCGAGCGCCGGGTCGGTCTATCCCGCCCTCGGGCTCCTCGAGGACGAGGGGCTCATCGACGTCACCGAGGTCGACGGCAAGAAGGCCTACGTCCTGACCGAGGCCGGGAGGGCATACGTCGCCGACCACAAGGACGAGCTCACCGAACCGTGGAAGGACGTCGCCAAGCCGCGCGAGGGTTTCCTCGACATCCGCCAGGAGCTCGGCCAGCTGTCCCTCGCGCTCGCGCAGGTCGTCCGGGCCGGCGACGCCGACCAGGTGGCCAAGGCGCGCGGCGTGCTCGACGAGGCACGCAAGTCTCTCTACCGGATCCTCGCCGACGGCTGACACCGACCCCCTTCGGAAGCCGGGCGGGGTGCCGAGGAGCCGAACCCCACCCGGCCCACGGGGCTCACCTTTGTTTCACCTTTGTTTCGGACGCGCGCGGCGGGTTGCGCCGTCGTGCGGTCGGCCGAAACGATGCGCCCATGACTCCCCCGCCACCCCCCTCCCACGAAGCCCCGCACGAGCTGGAGGACGAGATCCTCCACGACGAGATGCTGCACGAGTACGGCAGCTCCGCGACGAAGGTCGAGCCGGGCGGCATCGAGCGCATCCCCGAGGACGAACGTCACGGCCAGGCGTGGCATCTCTTCACGACGTGGATGAGCCCGAACCTCGAGTTCGCCACCGTCTTCGTCGGCGTCATCGGCGTGCTCTTCTTCGGCCTGTCGTTCTGGCAGTGCGCGGCTGCCGTCGTCCTCGGCGTCGGGCTCGGGTCGATGTCCCACATCGGGCTGTCCCTGTGGGGGCCGCGGCACGGACTCGCCCAGATGGTGCTGTCGCGCACGGGCTTCGGCTACTGGGGCAACCTGCTCCCGGCCGGGCTCAACGCGGTCCTCGCGTGCGTCGGGTGGTTCGCCGTCAACTCGATCTCGGGCGCGTATGCCCTCGCCTCCCTGACGCACATGTCGACCAAGCTGGCCCTCGTCATCGTCATCGCCGCCGAGCTCGTCATCGCCTTCTTCGGACACAACCTCATCCACCTCTTCGAGCGGATCGCCTTCCCGTTCCTCGGGACCGTCTTCGTCATGGCGGCGGTCAGCACGTTCGGGCATGCCCACCTCTCGACGCCGGGCACCGGCGGGATCCCGACCGTCGGCGCCTTCCTCATCGAGATGGCGGCGGCCTTCGGCTACGCCGCCGGGTGGAACCCGTTCGCGTCGGACTACACCCGCTACCTGCCCCCCTCGCAGGGCAGGCGCGCAGCGGTGTTCGCCGGCCTCGGCATCTTCGTCTCCTGCGCCGTCCTCATGATCGTCGGCGCCGCCTCGGCCACGATCGTCAACACCGGGCTCGCGAAGAACGGCACCCCCACCGACGCGTTCACGCATACGATGCCCGGCTGGCTCAGCGCGCTGACCCTGCTCGCCATCTCGATCGGCGCCGTCTCGGCCAACGTCCTGAACATCTACTCCGGCGCGATGTCGGCGCTGGCACTCGGGATCAAGGTCGGCTATGCCTTCCGCCGCGGTCTCGTCGCCATCCTCGCGGGCGTCGTCGGGGGCTTCGTCGCCTTCACGTACCTCAACGACCCGAACGCCTACGAGAACTGGCTGCTCATCATCGCCTACTGGCTCGGGCCATGGCTCGCCGTCGTCTTCGTCGACCGCTTCCTGCGCCGCGCGACGGACGACCGCACGGTCACGGCGATCGCCGAGGACCCGGCCTACGTCAACTGGGCCGGCCCGATCGCCATGCTCGTCGGCATGGTCCTGTCGATCTGGCTCTTCTCGAACCAGCAGAACTACGTCGGTCCGGTCCCCAAGGCCAACGGCAGCTGGGGCGACGTGACGTTCCTCGTCGGCTTCCTTGTCTCCGGCATCCTCTACGCGGGGCTCTTCACGGTGCTCAGGCCCCGCACCGAGGTGACGTCGGCGTGATCGAGCTGACCGACGACCTGAGCCGCCGGTGGCTCGCCACGGCGCTCGCCGAGGCACGCAAGGGTCTGCAGGAGGGCGGCATACCGATCGGCGGAGCCGTCTACTCCCCGGACGGCGTCCTGCTCGGCTCCGGGCACAACCGGCGCGTCCAGGACGACGACCCGTCGGTCCACGGCGAGACGGACGCGTTCCGCAACGCCGGCCGGCAGCGGTCCTACCGCGGCATGACGATGGTGACGACGCTGTCGCCGTGCTGGTACTGCTCGGGCCTCATCCGGCAGTTCGGCATCTCCCGCGTCGTCATCGGCGAGGCGCGGTCGTTCTTCGGCGGTCATGAGTGGCTCGCGGAGAACGGTGTCGAGGTCCACGTCCTCGACGACCCGGCCTGCGTGACGTTGATGGCGGAGTTCATCGCCGCACGTCCGGAGCTGTGGTACGAGGACATCGGCCAGGACTGAGCCGACCACCCGCCTCCGGGGGGTCGGGGAGCCCGGAGCCGGGCCACCCAACCCCCCGGAGGCGGGCACGGCCCTAGGAGGCGGCCTCCGGAACCCGACGGGCGCGGTCGAAGCCTTCGCGCAGGTGCGTCGCCGACAGGACGCGCCAGACGACGAGCAGGACGAGGCTGAAGGCCACCTGCTCGGCGATCATCCAGCCCGGGTAGAGCCCGGGGACCAGGCACGTGCCGATGGCGACGACGGGGAAGACGATGCTGAACAGCCGCAGGCGCGAGTAGGCCCACCACAGGCCGGCCGCGGCGCGCCACAGGAAGTAGAAGAGGGTCGTCGCGATGAGGAAGATGACGACGAGCCGCCACCAGATGATCCATGACTCGTGGACGCCCTGCCGGGTCTTGAGGACCGCCTCGCCGACGGCCGACGCCCCGAGGACGAGCACGACGACGAGGAGCCAGCCGACGACCCGGAACGACCGCTTCGTCCGAGGGTCCGTGTGGACCGCCTCGGGCACCCTGTCCGCCGAGTGCCGCCCACCCGCGATCTTGTCGAGGGTCCGCGCCACCGGTTCGATGTCCACTCTGCTCCTGTCGACGTCCCGGCCCGGTCGCCGTGAGGATAGCCGACGAGGCGGGAGGCGCCGGGCGCGGACGAGTGGTCCGGTCACAGGGTCAGGAGGATCTTGCCGACGTGGGTGCTCCCCTCCATCTCGCGATGGGCGTCGGCGACCCGCTCGATCGCGTAGGCCGACTGGACGACCGGGTGGACCGCCCCGGAGGCGATGAGGGGCCACACGTGCTCACGGACGGAGGCGACGATGGTCGCCTTCTCCGCGGCGGGTCGGGCGCGCAGGGATGTCGCGATGACCGCCGCCCGCTTGGTCAGGAGAAGGCCGAGGTTGAGGTCGGCGACGGTCCCGCCCTGGAGGCCGATGACGACGAGCCGGCCATTCTCGGCGAGGACGTCGACGTTGCGGCCGAGGTACTTCGCGCCCATGTTGTCGAGGATGACGTCGGCGCCGTGCCCACCGGTGGCCTCCCGGACCCGTTCGACGAAGTCCTCCCTCCGGTAGTCGACGAGGATCTCGGCCCCGAGGTCGCGGCATACGGCGAGCTTCTCCGCGGTCCCGGCGGTCACGGCGATGTGGGCGCCCACCTGGGCGGCGAGCTGGATCGCCATCGTCCCGATGCCCGACGAGCCGCCGTGGATGAGGACCGTCTCGCCCGGCTGGAGGTTGGCGGTGAGGAACAGGTTGGACCACACCGTCGAGGTCACCTCGGGCAGCGCCGCGGCCTCGACGAGCGACACCCCGTCCGGGATGGGGAGGACCTGTCCGGCCGGCACGCAGACGAGCTCGGCGTAGCCCCCGCCGGAGAGCAGGGCGCAGACCTCGTCGCCGGTGCTCCAGCCGGCGACGCCCTCGCCGACCGCGTCGACGGTCCCGCTGACCTCGAGTCCCGGGTAGTTCGGCGCGCCGGGCGGGGGCGGGTAGAACCCCATCCGCTGCATGATGTCGGCGCGGTTGACGCCCGCGGCGGCGACCCGGATACGCACCTCGCCGGCGGCCGGCTGTGGGGCGGGGACATCGGCGAGGACGAGAGCGTCCGCGTCGCCGGGTTCGGGGATGGTGATGGCGCGCATGCGGCCAAACCTACGGGGTGGCTCTTCGGGCGCGGCGAAGTCTCGCGGTCGGTCGATGTCGTCGGCCTCGCGCCCCCGTGACGACGGCCTCTGGGCGGGGTCGTGAGGCGAGCGTGGCCGCCCCGACGGTCGAGATCACGACCGTCCCGCCAGGAGGTTGGACAGCGTCGTCGTGGTCCGTGCGACGCTGTCTGCGAGCCGGGCCTCGTCGGCGGCGCCAACCTCGGCGCTGGGATACGTCACGGCGACCCCGGCGACGGGATGCCCCGTGTGGTCAAGGACCGCGCACCCGACCGAGGAGAAGCCCGCCGTGACGAGGTCGACCTCGAGGGCGTAGCCGCGAGCACGCGTCGCCATGAGCTCGCGGCGCAGCGCACTGACGGTCGGCCAGCCGCGCCCGTCGCGGTCGACGAGGGCATCCCGTCCGGGGAACAGGGCCCGGATCTGCTGCGCCGGGAGCGCGCTGAGGACGGCGAGACCGCTTGCGGTCAGGTGCGCGGGAAGACGCACGCCGACGTCGGTGACGAGGCGTGGGCCGCCCGGTGCGCGTTCCTCGATGACGTAGAGGACGTCCCGGCCGTGGAGGACGGCGAAGTGGGCGTTCCGGCCCGTCCTCTCGGCGAGCCGCGCGAGCATCGGCCGGGCGTAGCGCTGCAGCGGCGCCTGGCGCTGGTAGGCCGAGCCGAGCTCCCACGCGGCGGGGCCCAGCCCGTATCGGCGCTCCTGCGGCAGATGCGCCACATAGCCGCGCTCACAGAGGACGGTGAGCAGGTGGTAGGTGCTCGAGCGCGGAAGTCCCAGCGCGCGGCCGATCGCGCCGGCGGGCATGGGCCCCGGGTGCGTGGCGAGCAGGGTCAGGACGTCGAGCGCGTGACCCGCTGCCGGTGCGTTCCCCACGCAGCAAGTCTGGCATACGAGACGATATGCCGCGGCCGGGACGGGCGAGGCCCACGCCGTCAGCGTTCCATGGACAGCATGGATGCGCACAGCCGCCCGGTCACCATCGGCGCCGATCCGTTGACCATCGACCACGTCGTCGCGGTCGCCCGCCACGATGCGCCCGTCGCCGTGACCGGCTCCTCCTGGGAGGAGGTCCGGCGCAGCCGAGCCGTCGTCGAGGGTCTCGCCGACGACCCGGTTGCCCATTACGGTGTCTCGACCGGGTTCGGGGCCCTCGCGACGCGGCACATCCCGCCGGAGCAGCGTCGGCGGCTCCAGCGCTCCCTGATCCGGTCCCACGCGGCAGGCTCCGGGCCGGAGGTCGAGCGTGAGGTCGTCCGCGCGCTCATGCTCCTGCGCATCCGGACGCTGGCAACCGGGCGCACGGGGGTCCGGGAGGAGACCCTGCGCGCCTACGTCAGCCTGCTCAACGCGGGGATCACCCCCGTCGTCTTCGAGTACGGCTCGCTCGGGTGCTCGGGCGATCTCGCCCCGCTCGCGCACTGCGCGCTCGCACTCATCGGCGAGGGCGAGGCACGGGACGCCGGCGGGACGAGGATGCCGTCCGCCGCCGCCCTGTCCGGCGCGGGACTGGAGCCGGTCGAGCTGCGGGAGAAGGAGGGGCTCGCCCTCATCAACGGCACCGACGGCATGCTCGGCATGCTGTGCCTGGCCATCGCCGACCTGCGTGCCCTCGTCACCGTCGCCGACATCGCCACGTCGATGAGCGTCGACGGCCTGCTCGGCACCGACGACGTGTTCGCCGCCGACCTCCAGGCGATGAGGCCGCAGCCGGGACAGTCCGTCTCCGCCGCCAACCTGCGAGTCCTCATGCAGGACAGCGGCATTCGCGAGTCACATCGCGACCCGGCCGCCTGCACGCGGGTTCAGGACGCCTACTCCCTCCGGTGCGCTCCCATCGTCACCGGCGCCGCCCGGGACACCGTCGGGTATGCCGCAGCGGTCGCCGGGCACGAGCTCGCCTCGGCGATCGACAACCCCGTCGTCACCCTCGACGGCCGCGTCGAGTCGAACGGGAACTTCCACGGTGCGCCCGTGGCGTACGCGCTGGACTTCCTCGCCATCCCTGTCGCCGACCTTGCCTCGATGAGCGAGCGGCGGACCGACCGGTTCCTCGACAAGGCGCGCAACGCGGGCCTTCCGGCCTTCCTCGCCGACGACCCGGGCGTCGACAGCGGACACATGATCGCCCAGTACACCCAGGCCGGGATCGTCTCCGAGCTGAAGCGCCTCGCGGCGCCGGCGTCCGTCGACTCGATCCCCAGCTCGGCGATGCAGGAGGACCACGTGTCCATGGGTTGGGCTGCGGGCCGCAAGCTCCGTCGCGCCGTGGACGGCCTGGCGCGCGTGCTGGCGATCGAGGTCCTCACCGCGGCGCGGGGACTGCAGCTGCGGGCCCCGCTGACGCCGGCGGCGCCGGCGTCAGCGGTCATCGACGTGCTCCTCGCGCATGGCGCGTCGGCGCCGGGCCCCGACCGGTGGCTGGCGCCGGAGATCGAGTCGGCGTACCGGCTCGTCGTCGACGGGACGCTGACGGCCGCGGCCGAGTCGGTCGCGGGGCGGCTCGCCTGAACGGGCGGGCCCGTCCCTCGGCCTGACGGGGGAGAGGCGAGGCTGCGGGTTTCAGCCGACGGCGACGCGCGGCTCCTCATGGAGGAAACGCTTGGGGAAGTACACGTCGTCCGGCTCGGCGTCGCCCTGTTCGATCATGTGGAGCCACCGTGGCGGGTCGTAGTCGCAGAACGGCTCCGACTCCAGCGGGTCGCCGGTCATGGCATACGCCCGGGCGCGGCTGCCGCCGCAGAAGCCGCGGTAGTTGCAGACACCGCACTTGCCCTTGAGCAGCGAGCGGTCACGCAGCGTCGTGAACAGCTCCGCATTGCGGTAGACGTCGACGAGGTCGTCGGTGCGGACGTTGCCGGTCGAGATCGGGAGGAAGCCCGACGGGTAGATGTCGCCGACGTGGCTGATGAACATGAAGCCGTCGCCGTCGTTGACGTTCCTCGCCCGGCCGATGCCGTCGGACTCGGAGTGGTGCAGCCCGCTCGTCATGACGTCGACCTGGACCGGGCCGGCGTTGACCGCCACGGGGATGACCTCCTCCTCGGCGTGCTTGTGCTGGACGATGACGCGGGCGTACTGCGGCGCCGCGGTCGCCTTGATGTCGAACGGGGCCGTCTTGGACAGGTCGTAGAGCCGGTCGAAGACCTGCTCGAACTCCTTGGCGCTGGCGACGTCCTCGGGCTTGGCGCGACCCATCGGGACGAGGAAGAAGACCTCCCAGAAGACGATGCCCAGCCGCGTCATGAGCTCGCACATGTCGTCCATGTCGTCGATGTTGTTCTTGCGGACGACCGTGTTCACCTGGGTGGAGAGGCCGATCTCCTGGGCCTCGCGCAGGATCCGCAGGCCGTGGTCGTAGGACCCCTCGACCTGGCGGAAGGTGTCGTGGATGCCCGGGTTGGACCCGTCGAGGCTGATGCCGAGGCGGATGAGCCCGGCATCCTTCAGCTCCTGCATCTTCTCCTTGGTGCACAGCGGCGTCGTCGCCGGCGTGATCGCCATGCGGAGGCCGAGGTCGGCGCCGTGCTTGACGAGCTCGACGGTGTCGGGACGCTTGAGCGCGTCTCCGCCGCTGAAGACGACGATGCACTGGCCGAAGTCGCGGATGCGGCCCAGCATCGTCTTGGCCTCGTCGGTCGTCAGCTCGTTGGGGTCACGCAGTGGCTGGGCGCATGCGCGGCAGTGCTGGCACGCGAGGTCGCACGCCTGCGTCGTCTCCCAGATGACGATGAACGGCGCCTTCTCGAAGTCCATGGGCGGCGGCCCACCGACGGCGTTGCGGTGGGCACGATCCAGGCCCCCGTGTGGGTGGCCCTGTGGGTGGCCATGCGGGTGTCCGCCGGCCGCGAGTGGGGACTGACTCATGGTCCAAGAGCCTACGCCGCGGATTCGTCGCGTTTGGAGGCACTCGAGCGAGTCTCGTATGCCAGACCCTCCACGTGCTGGGACGGCTCGCGCGGGCCCGTGGAGGGGAGTCGAATGGAGACCGGCAACTAGGCCTTCGCGTCGAAGGAGACGGACATGGACGGCGCCCGACCGGTGCGCGCACCCCGTGGAACCACCCTGACGGCCCGGTCATGGCAGACCGAGGCGCCGCTGCGGATGATCCAGAACAACCTCGACCCCGACGTCGCGGAACGCCCGGACGACCTCGTCGTCTACGGGGGGACCGGGCGGGCGGCCCGGGACTGGCGTTCGTTCGACGCGATCGTGCGGACCCTGACGACGCTGGGGGACGACGAGACGATGCTCGTCCAGTCCGGCAGACCCGTCGGGGTGCTCCGCACGCACCCATGGGCGCCGCGGGTCCTCATTGCCAACTCCAACCTCGTTCCGGACTGGGCGAGCTGGCCGGAGTTCCGCCGCCTTGAGCACCTCGGCCTGACGATGTACGGCCAGATGACGGCTGGTTCATGGATCTACATCGGCACGCAGGGGATCGTGCAGGGCACGTACGAGACCTTCGCCGCCGTCGCGGAGAAGCGATTCGGCGGGACCCTGGACGGAACCCTCACCCTGACCGCCGGCTGCGGTGGCATGGGCGGGGCGCAGCCGCTCGCCGTCACGCTCAACGGGGGGGCCTGCCTCATCGTCGATGTCGACCGGCACCGGCTCGAGCGCCGTGTCGAGACGCGCTACCTCGACGAGATCGCCGACTCCCTCGACGACGCCGTCGACAAGGCGGTGGCGGCCCGCACGCAGCGCCGAGCCCACTCCGTCGGTGTCGTCGGGAACGCCGCAGAGGTCTTC
>JAJXUB010000186.1 GCA_021783215.1 Actinomycetes bacterium
ACCGCGCCGTCCTCGGCCGCCTCCGCGACGATCGAGGCCGCCAAGGCCGAGCTCGACAAGCTGAAGGCCCCGATCGCGTGGCCGGACCCGGTGGCTCCGACCAAGCCGCTCGACCTGGCGGGCAAGACGGTCTGGTGGGTGCCGATCGGCGACGCCGTGCCGGTCATCCACGGCATCGGCGAGGGCTTCAAGCAGGCGGTCGAGGCCGCCGGCGGCACCTTCAAGCTGTGCGACGGCAAGTTCAACCCGGCGGACATCGGCAACTGCCTGAAGCAGGCCGGTGAGCAGGGCGCGGGCGCGGTCGTCACGGCCTTCGTCGACTACGCGATGATCCCCAACGCGTTCAACGCGCTCACCGCGCAGGGGATCCCGGTCCTGGTCGGGGGCGTGCCCCAGTCGGCCGGCGCCAAGGTCGGGCCGAACCTGGCCTTCTTCGACCCCACCCAGCGGGTCAACGGCATCTACCAGACGATCTCCATGTCCGGGGTCGCGACGAACGGCGCGCAGACGAACGGACTGTGGCTCCGGCTCCTCGACTCGACGACGACCACGAACGCCAGTGACGCCGGCGTCGCGAAGTTCAAGGAGCTCTGCCCGGACTGCCCGATCGCGACGGTCGACTTCACCACCGCGAACATCGACAAGCTGCCCTCTGCCGTGAGCGCCGCCCTGGTGAAGAACCCGAACGTCAACACCCTGCTCGTCCCGGTGGACTCGTTCGTCCCGCCGGCCGTCCAAGGCGCGAAGACCGCGGGGAAGAGCGACCTCACCGTCGTGTCCGCGTCGGGTGACCTGCCGAACCTGCAGGCGGTCAAGGCAGGTGGGCAGGCGGGCGACTTCGGGAACCCGGTCATCTACACCGGCTGGACCTACGGCAACGCCCTGGCCCAGCTCCTCGCCGGCGACCCGGTCACCCCGGACGACAAGGCGGTCGGTCGCTACCTCGACGCCACGAACATCGGCGGCCTGACCCTCACCCCGGCGGCGTACCTCACCTCCGACTGGTACGGCGACGACTCGTTCAAGGCGAAGTTCCTCGCCGCGTGGGGCGTGAAGTAGTCCCTCCCGCCGCGTCACCGCACCGACAGGAGGATCCGATGCAGCGCCTGGAAGCCCGGCACGTCTCCAAGACGTTCGGCTCGACCAAGGTCCTCGACGACGTGGACCTGGCGGTGGAGCCGGGCGAGATCCACGCGCTCGTCGGACAGAACGGCTCGGGCAAGTCGACCCTCGTCAAGATCCTGACGGGGTACCACGCGCCCGACGTCGGTGCCTCCCTCGCCCTGGACGGGCAGCTCGTGCAGCTGCCCGTCCAGTGGCGGGAGGCGGCCGAGCTCGGCATCTCCGTCGTCCACCAGGACCTCGGACTGCTGGACCAGCTGACCGTGTCGGACAACATCGGCGTGGGCGGCTACCACCACTCCCGTCTGCTCCGGCGCGTCGACTGGAAGCGGCAGTCGCGGGTGGCCGCCGACGTGCTGGGCCGGCTGGACGTCGACGTCGACCCGTCGACCCTGGTCGGAACCCTGGGTGCGGCGCCGCGTGCCGAGGTGGCCATCGCGCGCGCCCTGCGGGCGCACCGGCCGGGAGCCGGGCTGATCATCCTCGACGAGGCGACGCGCGCGCTGCCCCGCGAGGAGCTCGTGAAGTTCCACGCGCTGCTCCGGCGCGTCGTCGCCGAGGGGACCTCCGTCCTCATGGTGAGCCACAACCTCGACGAGGTGCTGGCGCTCGCCGATCGGGTCACGGTCCTGCGCGACGGCAAGGCCGTGGGGGCTGCGGTGCCCACCGCCGAGCTGAACGCGCAGGAGATGGCCCGGCTCATGCTCGGGAAGACCGTGGGCGCGCTGGCTCCGCGCGGCGTCGACCGCACCGCACGCCCCGTCGTCGCCCGGGTCACGGGCCTGTCCGGGGGCGGCGTCGAGGACGTCGAGATCGAGGTCCGGGAGGGCGAGATCGTCGGGCTCACCGGCCTGCCGGGCTCGGGCTTCGAGGCGATCCCGTACCTCCTCACCGGCGCCCGGCCGGCGTCGTCCGGCGTGCTGCGGACCCGCACCGCCGAGCTCGACCTCGCGCACGCGGACGTGGCCGACTGCATGGCGGCGGGCGTCTCGCTCGTGCCGGAGCGGCGCGACCGGGACGGCCTCGCGCTCGAGCTGGCCATCAGCGACAACATCGCGCTGCCCAGCCTGCGCCGCCGCGGGCGTTCGTGGTTCGTCGGCCGGGCGTGGCAGCGCCGGCAGGCCGAGGACCTGATCGACCGGCTGTCGATCCGGGCCCGGACCCCCGCGACGCTCGTCAAGGAGCTCAGCGGCGGCAACCAGCAGAAGGTGCTGTTCGCCAAGTGGCTGTCGATCGTGCCCAGCCTCTTCGTGCTCCACGAGGCGACGCAGGCGGTCGACGTCGGAGCCCGGCAGGACATCCTCGCGGCCATCCAGGGCGTCGCCGACTCCGGAGTCGGTGTCCTCTACGTGAGCGGTGAGCCCGCGGACCTGGCCGAGGTCTGCGACCGGGTCCTGGTCCACCGTCCCGGCCAGGGGTTCCTCGAGCTCCGTGACGCGACCCCGGACGCCGTCCTCGACGCCATCTACGCCACCCCGACGACAGCAGCAGCAGCAGCAGGAGGCCCCCAGTGAGCAACGAGACCGAGACGGCGGCCGAGCGGCTGAGCGCGGACGACGACGCCACGCACCGCGTCATCAGCGACAGCGGCCGGCCGGCAGAGGCGGCGGAGCTGC
>JAJXUB010000187.1 GCA_021783215.1 Actinomycetes bacterium
GGCGGGGGTGATGCCCTCCTTCGAGCAGGCCGCCTGGATGGCGTTGGCCGGCTGCTCCTGGAGCGTGGAGTCGGGACCGGCGACGACGCCGTGGGCGCCGATCTCGGCGAGCCAGGCGAGGCCGAGCTCCTCGGCCCTCGACTTCTTCATGACGACGACCGCGCACGCGCCATCGGAGATCTGGGAGGCGGACCCGGCCGTGATCGTGCCGTCCTTGGCGAACGCGGGGCGCAGCCGGGAGAGGGAGTCCGTCGTCGTGTCGCCGCGCACGCCCTCGTCATACTTGAACTCGACGGGCTCGCCCTTGCGCTGCGGGATCGAGACGGCGACGACCTCGTCGTCGAAGTACCCGTCCTTCCAGGCCTTCGCCGCCTGCTGGTGGGACCTCGCGGAGAAGGCATCCTGCTCCTCGCGGGTCGACGCGTACTCACCAGAGTTCGCCGAGTCGGTCAGCGCGCCCATGGCCTGGCCGGTGAGGATGTCCCACAGCCCGTCGTACGCCAAGTGGTCGTGGAGGTTGACGTCGCCGTACTTGAACCCGTCGCGGCTCTTCTCGAGCAGGTGCGGCGCGTTCGTCATCGACTCCTGGCCGCCAGCGACGACGATGTCGAACTCACCGAGGCGGATGAGCTGGTCGGCGAGCGCGATGGCATCGAGCCCGGACAGGCACACCTTGTTGAGCGAGAACGCCGGCACGCTGAGCGGGATGCCGCCCTTGTTGGCGGCCTGGCGCGCGGGAACCTGTCCCTCGCCGGCATAGAGGACCTGGCCCATGATGACGTAGTCGACATCCTCCGGCTTGACACCGGACTTCTCGAGGGCACCCTTGATGGCGAAACCCCCGAGGTCGGAGGCCGAGAAGCCCTTGAGGGAGCCGCTCATCCGGCCCATGGGGGTCCGGGCGCCGGCGACGATGACGGTGGGATCAGTGGTCATGAGGGCCTCCAACAACGGTGTTCGAGTGGCATATGGACTGCTAAGACTCTAGTCGGACCGGCTCGTATGCCGGACCCCTCACCATCCGTGGCCCTCACCACAGGATGCCCGGTCGCGGAAGCCCCTCGGCATACGGTTGGCCAATGAGCACCGGCCTCTTCACGATGATCGACCACGTCGGCATCGCCGTCAACGACCTCGACGCGGCCATCGCGTTCTACTCGGACACGTACGGCATGACGTTGCTCCACGAGGAGACGAACGAGGAGCAGGGCGTCCGCGAGGCGATGATGAGCGTCGGCGACTCGGGCTCGTGCATCCAGCTCCTTGCCCCCCTGACGCCGGAGTCGACGATCGCGAAGTTCCTCCACCGCAGCGGGCCCGGGATCCAGCAGATGGCCTACCGCGTGGCGGACATCGACGCCGTCAGCACGACCCTGCGCGAGCGGGGTCTGCGTCTCCTGTACGACGCGCCGAGGCGCGGGACGAGCGACAGCCGGGTCAACTTCATCCACCCCAAGGACGCCGGCGGGGTTCTCGTCGAGCTCGTCGAGCCGGCAGCCGAGGGACACTGACCGGCCCGTGGCGTGAGGCCCGCGAGTACGCCGCGACCGTTCAGGGGACAACCAGGAGACGGTCAGCCGACGCTCGTACAGTCGCCGTCGTGACCGTGGCCGCCCCCCCTGGAGCGCCCGCGGCGCCGCAGTGGTCCACCCGGGAGCGGCTCGCGTTGGCGAGCCTCCTGGGCCTTGCCGCCGCCGCGCTGGCCTACCACGCCGGGTCGATCGGCTGGGGGAACGCGTACTACGCCGCCGTCGCCCAGTCCGGCGCCACCGGGTGGAAGGCGTTCTTCTTCGCCACCCCTGACATCTCCGCCGTGACCGCGACGGACAAGCCACCGCTCGCCTTCTGGCCGATGGCCCTGTCCGTGCGGCTCTTCGGCCTCCATGGGTGGGCGATCGCCCTCCCCCAGATGCTCGAGTACCTCGCCTGCGTCGCCGTCCTCCACGCGACCGTTCGCCGGGTCGCCGGAGCGGCCGGCGGCCTCGTCGCGGCGACCGCGCTGGCGGTCACCCCCGTCGCGTTCGCCCTCGCGCGGTTCAACGACCCGGACACCCTCCTCACGCTGGCCGTCACCGTCGGCGCGTACGCCGCGGTCCGGGCCGCCGAGGCGAACAGGCCACGGTGGCTCGTGCTCCTCGGCGCCGCCCTCGGGACGGCGTTCCTCACGAAGTGGCTCGCGGGAGCCGTCCCCGCGCCCGCCCTCGTCCTCGCTGCGCTCGTCGGCCGTCGTCCACCCGACGTCGCCTGGCGGCGCGGCTGGACGTCGCGGGCCGTCGTCCGGGGCCTGGCTCTTGTCACCGGGGTCGCTGCGGTCACGGGTCTGTGGTGGCTCGCCGTCGCCGTTGCCGTGCGCAGCCGCCCGTTCCCGGACTCGAGCACGGGCGGGTTCGTCGACGTGATCCTCAACCAGAACGGGGTCGACCGCTTCTCGTACACCACGGCCACGGCCGCGTCGGCGACGGTCAAGGGTCGGCCGGGCCCGCTTCGTCTCCTCGCCGACCCCTTCGCTGGCCAGGTCGGCTGGCTGGTCCCGATGGCCGCCCTCGTCCTGCTCGTCCTGCTCGTCAGCCCGACCGTCCGGCGGCGGACGCCACCGGCCGCGACGATCGCCTTCGGCGGCTGGTTCGCCCTCACCGGCCTCGTCTTCAGCCTCATGGGGGGGGCGATGCACCCGTACTACACCGTGCTCATGGCTCCCGCAACCGCCGCGCTCGTGGGCCTC
>JAJXUB010000058.1 GCA_021783215.1 Actinomycetes bacterium
CTCCTGCACGTGGGCCGGGACCGGCGCGTAGTGCGCCGGGGTCCGGGTGAAGGACCCCGAGCCCTGGGCGAGCGAACGGAGGGCGGAGGTGTAGCGGACGAGCTCGAGGGCGGGGACCTCGGCGTGGACGATGCTCATCCCGTCCTCACCCGGCTCCGTACCCTTGACTCGTCCACGGCGCGACGACAGGTCGGACAGGACCGCTCCGACATAGTCGTCGGGCACGGTGATCCGCACGTCGTCCATCGGCTCGAGCATCTGAATGCCGGCGGCGCGCGAGGCCTCCTTGAGGGCCAGCGAGCCGGCCATCTGGAAGGCGGCGTCGGAGGAGTCGACGCTGTGGGCCTTGCCGTCGACGAGCCGGACCCGGATGTCGACCATGGGGTAGCCCGTGACGCCCTTCTCCATCTGCGCCCGGACGCCCTTCTCGACGCTCGGGATGAACTGGCGGGGAACGGAGCCGCCGACGACCTCGTCGACGAACTCGAACCCGCCGCCCTGGGGCAGCGGCTCGATGACGACGTGGGCAATGGCGAACTGGCCGTGGCCACCGGACTGTTTGACGTGTCGGCCGGTGCCCTTCGCCGCAGCTCGGACCGTCTCGTGGACGGCGACCTTGACCGGTTCGGTGTCGACCTCGACGCCTTGGCGGGCCCGGAGGGTGTCCATGAGCAGCTCGAGCTGCTGGTCGCCCATGGTCCACAGGACGAGCTGGTGGGTCTCGGGGTCCACGACGACCATGGCACTCGGGTTCTCGGCCGTGAGCCGGGCCAGCCCCTTGACGAGCTTGTCCTCGTCCTTGCTCGCCTTGGCCTTGATGGCGACGGGCAGGAGCGGGTGCGGGAAGACCCACGGCTCGACGACGACCGGATGGGCCGGGTCGGAGAGGGTGTCACCCGTCTCGGCCGCGCTGAGGTGGGCGACGGCGACGATGTCGCCGGCGGGCGCCTCAGTCACGGGGGTCAACGTCGCGCCGAGCATGCGTGAGAGGGCGCCGGCGCGTTCGTCGTCGTCGTGGTCGGCGTGCCAGACGGCGTCGTTCTCGTCGCCGGTGAACTGGGACAGGTGCCCGCTGACGTGGATCGGGGCGTCCGCGCGGAGGGTGCCGGAGAAGACGCGGACGACGGAGATGCGCCCGACGTAGGCGTCGCTCGTCGTCTTGATGACCTCGGCGACGAGGGGACCGTCCGGGTCGGGCTCGATGGCGGCGACGTCTCCGCCGGTCGCCTTGTAGACCGTCGGCATGTGGTGCTCGGCCGGCGTCGGGAAGGCTCGGCAGATGAGCTCGATGACCTCCGCGACGCCGGTGCCGTCGAGCGGGTTGGCCGGCAGGACCGGGAAGAACGTCGCGTTGGATACGGCCCTCTCCAGGTCCGCGACGATCGCGTCGAAGGTGACCTCGTCGCCGCCCAGATAGCGCTCCAGCAGACCTTCGTCCTCCGACTCCGTGATGATCGCCTCGACGAGGGACTCGCGCACGTCGCCGTGTGCTCCGCTCTCCTGCGCCGTGGCGGGGCGCACGGTGCGGTCTCCAGCGGCCCCCTCGCGGAGCGTGCCTGAGATGAGGGCGAGGATCCCGTCGCCCGAGGGGACGTACAGCGGGTGGACGCCGTCGCCGAACATCGTCCGGCAGCCGGCGAGCGCCGCGTCGAAGTCGCCGCGTGGCTGGTCGAGGTGGGTGATGACGACGGCGCGCGGCATGCCGACCGCCCGGCATTCCGACCACAGGACCCTGGTGGCGGCGTCGACGCCGTCGACGGCGTCGACGACGAAGAGGGCGGCGTCCCCGCCGCGGAGACCGGCGCGCAGCTCGCCGACGAAGTCCGGCATGCCGGGGGTGTCGAGGATCGTCAGCCGCACCGGGCCGCCGTCACCGACGAGCTCGGGGTCAGCGATGTCAGTCGTCGCGACGGCGAGCTGGACGGAGTGCCCGAGCCGCTTCTCGACGTCGAGGTGGTCGGAGACGGTCGTGCCGTCCTCGACCCGGCCGAGGCGGCCGATCGCCTTGTTCTGCAACAGGAGCGCATCGGTCAACGCTGTCTTTCCCGAGGCCCGCGGTCCGACGAGTACGACGTTTCGGACGCGGGCCCGATCGACCCCGCTGCTGGTGCCAGAGCCTCCGGCCATGGGTGAGTCACCTTCTCGTTCATCGGGTGTGGCCCGTCGTTGGGGCCCTCGGACCGAACCTACTCCGGTCGGGTCGTCGTATGCCGGGATGTCGGTAAGGGGGGCCGGCTGGGGCCGCCGTTGCGTCAAGACTTCGTCAAGGGCGCGTTCGGGTTCGGCAAAGGTTCGGCGGGGGGTGTGCACTGGGCGCGCGGATTGCCGCCGCGCGCGGCAGGATCGAAGGCAGCCGCCGCGTGCTGGAGGGGATGTGGCTGGTGTCAGGAGGTGACGCCCCATGGATGCCGTCGCAAGGGTCGAGGGTGAGGTCAAGGAGCTGATCCGGCGTTCGGGCCTGGACCCCGCGCGGGACCGGGTCGCCGTGCAGCGGCTCGTCCGCGACGCCGTCGTCGACTATGACGAACGAGCCATCGACGGTGGCCTACCGGCCCTCGGTGATGTCGATGCGGCCGCCCGGACGGTGTGGGACACGGTTGCCGGGTTCGGCCCCCTCCAGCGCTACTTCGACGACCCCCTCGTCGAGGAGATCTGGATCAACGAGCCGAGCAAGGTCTTCGTCGCGCGCGGTGGCATCGCCGAGCTGACGACGACCATCCTCACCCACGAGGAGGTCCGTGACCTCGTCGAGCGCATGCTCAAGTCGTCGGGCCGGCGCATCGACCTCAGCAGCCCCTTCGTCGATGCGGTCCTCGCCGATGGCAGCCGCCTCCACGTCGTCATCCCGGACATCACCCGCCAGCACTGGGTCGTGAACGTCCGGAAGTTCGTCGTCAAGGCGGACACCCTCGACGACCTCGTCCGGCTCGGCACGCTGACGCGGCCGGCCGCCCGGTTCCTCGAGGCGGCGGTCGTCGCCGGGCTCAACGTGCTCGTCGCGGGAGGCACCCAGTCCGGCAAGACGACGCTGCTCAACTGCCTCGCGTCGGCCGTTCCCCCCCGCGAGCGGATCGTCACGTGCGAGGAGGTCTTCGAGCTGCGCATCCGCCACCGTGACGTCGCGTCGATGCAGTGCCGGCAGCCGAGCCTCGAGGGAACGGGGGAGGTTCCCCTGCGGCGGCTCGTCAAGGAAGCCCTCCGCATGCGTCCGAGCCGCATCGTTGTCGGCGAGGTCCGCCAGGCCGAGAGCCTCGACCTCCTCATTGCGCTCAACTCCGGTCTACCGGGGATGTGCACCGTCCATGCGAACAGCGCGCGGGAGGCCGTGACGAAGATCTGCACCCTGCCCCTGCTCGCCGGGGAGAACGTCAGCGCGAAGTTCGTCGTGCCCACGGTCGCCTCCTCCGTTGACCTCGTCGTCCACACGGCGCTCGAACGCGACGGGTCGCGCCGGGTCCGAGAGATCGCCGCCGTCCCTGGCCGGACCGAGGGGGACGTCGTCGAGATCGCCGACATCTTCGTGACGCGGCAGGGGCGCCTGGTGCGCGGGAGCGGGTTCCCGCCCCACGAGGGCCGTTTCCAGCAGGCGGGGTTCGACGTGACACAGCTCCTCACGGATGCGGACGAGGAGGTCGCATGAGCGGGATCCTCGCCGGACTCGGCTGCGGCGTGGGGCTGTTCCTCGTGTGGTGGTCGTGCTGGGTGCCGCCGGAGCGACCGGTCGGCATCGCCTCGCGGCGTCGTCGCCGGCTGGCGGACGACCTCGTCGCCGCCGGCTATGAGGCGGTGCGACCCCGGACTATCGTCGGTCTTGCGGCGGCCACGACCGCTTGTACGTTCCTCGCTGCCTATGCCATGAGCTCCGTCCCGGCCATCGCCGTCTGTTTCGCGGTCATAGCGGGCTGGGCCCCCGTCGCCTTCGTCCGCGGCCGCGCTCGGCGTCGACGGGTCCGGCTCCGGGACGTCTGGCCCGATGTCGTCGACAACGTGACCTCCGCCGTCAGGGCCGGTATGGCCCTTCCGGAGGCCCTCGCGCAGCTCGCCGTCCGGGGGCCCGAGGAGATGCGACCGGCGTTCGCGGCGTTCGCCCATGACTACCGGACCACGGGCCGGTTCAACGACTGCCTCGACCTGCTCAAGACGAGGCTCGGTGACCCCGTTGGTGACCGCCTCGTCGAGTCACTCCGGATAGCCCGCGAGGTCGGCGGCTCCGACCTCGGGCGGCTGCTGCGCACCCTGTCGGCCTTCCTGCGCGAGGATGCCAGGACGCGCTCCGAGCTCGAGGCCCGGCAGACCTGGACCGTCAACGCTGCCCGGTTGGCGGCGGCGGCGCCGTGGCTCGTCCTTGCGCTGCTGTCGACCCGGCCCGAGTCGGTCGCCGCGTACGCGACGCGCACGGGGACCGTCGTGCTCGTCGCGGGCGCGGCGGTCAGCGTTGTCGCGTACCGCCTCATGACGCGGATCGGCCGGCTACCGGAGGAAGAGCGGGTGCTCCGGTGAGCATCTCCCTTTCCGGCGCCGGCGCCTTCGTCGGTCTCATGACGGGGGTCGGGCTGACCCTCACGTATGCCGGGCTGCCACGCACCCGGCGGCCCGGGCTCGCGGCTCGCATCCACCCCTACGTCGACGACCGCCCAAGGCCCTCGAGCCTTCTCGCCGTTGCCGCCCGGCGCCGGTCCACGGCGGCCATCCTCCTCGGTCCGGTCGTCGGGCAGATGGGCGCCGTCATCGAACGCGTGCTCGGGGGTGCGACGTCGGTGCGGCGGCGCCTCGAGCGCGCCGGGATGGCTCCCGATATCGACCGGTTCCGGGCCGAGCAGGTCCTGTGGGGCGTCGCGGGTGCCGTCGCCGGAGGCGCCCTCTCCGTCATGGGGACCGGGGCCTCCCCGGTCATGACCCTGCTGCTCGTTGGCGTGGTCGCCGGGGCGGCGATCGTCGCCCGCGACCTCCTGCTCACCCGCAGCGCGGGCCAGCGCGAGCAGCGGATCCTCGCGGAGTTCCCGACGGTCGCCGAGCTCCTGGCCATGGCGGTGACCGCCGGCGAGGGCACGATCGGCGCTCTCGAGCGCGTTTGTCGGCTGTCCCGCGGCGCCCTCTCCGTCGAGCTCGGTGCGTGCCTCGCGGAGGCGCGCGTTGGGGCCAGCCTGCCCGTCGCCCTCGAAGGGCTCGCCGACCGGACGGGCCTGCCGAGTCTCGCCCGCTTCGTCGACGGCATCGTCGTTGCCCTCGAGCGCGGCACACCGCTCGCCGACGTCCTCCGCGCGCAGGCCCAGGACGTCCGCGAGGACAGCCGACGTCAGCTCATGGAGGCCGGTGGCGCCAAGGAGATCACGATGATGGTCCCGGTCGTCTTCCTCATCCTCCCCGTCACGGTCCTGTTCGCGGTGTTCCCCGGCTTCACCTTCCTCGATGTGCACCTCTAACCGACCGACGCCGAAAGGAACGCCGACATGACCGCACTGACCAAGGCACTCATCCGGGCCCAGGAGGCCGTCGCGCGACCGGTTCGGTCCGCAGCGGTCCGCTCCGAGCGCGGAGACGTTCCGGGCTGGGTTCTCGTCACCCTCATGACGGCAGGCATCGTCGCCGTCCTGTGGAAGGTGGCCGGCGACCGGCTGACGGCCCTGTTCAACCAGGCGATGGACAGCGTCTCCCACTGACATGCACCGCCGACCGGACGAACGCGGGGCGGCGGTGGCGGACTTCGCCCTCGTCTCCGGCCTCCTCGCCCTGTTCTTCATGGCGGTGGTCCAGCTCGGACTTGCCCTGCACATCCGCAACACGCTCGTCTCGTGCGCCGCCGAGGGAGCCCGCTACGGGGCTCGCCTCGGTTCCAGTCCCTCGGCCGGCGCGCAGCGCGCCCGGGAGCTCATCTCGCGCGCCGTCACCGCTCGCTACGCGCAGGCAGTGACCGCCGACGTCGAGTCCGTCAATGGGGTGCGTGTCGTGGTCGTCCGGGTCGCGGCACCGCTGCCCGTCATCGGACCCCTTGGCCCGGACCGTCGCCTTGACGTCGTCGGCCGCGCCTTCCTGGAGTCGCAGTGACCGGCCGATGCCGCGAGGACGGGGGGAGTGCGGTCGTCGAGTTCGTCGTCCTCGCCACCGTGCTCCTCGTGCCGCTCGTCTACCTCGTCCTCTTCCTCGGTCGCCTTCAGGCGGGCTCGTATGCCGTGACGACGGCGGCGCGGGATGCGGGCCGTGCCTACGTCACCGCCCCGGAGGAGGCAGAGGCGGCTGCACGCGCCCAGGCGGCAGCCCGGATCGCCTTCGCCGACGAGGGGTACGACAGGATCGGCGACCTGGCGGTCACATGCGCCGCCAGCCCGTGTCTGACCCCCGGAGCCGCCGTGTCGGTCGTTGCCCGGGTGGATGTGCCGTTGCCCCTCATCCCGGCGTTCGCCCGCAGGGCGCTTCCGCTGCGGGTGCCGGTCTCGGCGTCCTACGTCGCGACCGTCGACCGGTTCCGAAGCGCGCCATGACGACCCGCCCGCGCGACGACGGCTCGGTGAGCATCCTCGTCATCGGCTTCAGTGTCGTCGCCGTCATGCTCGTCATCGTCGGCATCGCCGCGACGTCCGTCCAGCTCGGTCGCACGAAGCTATACGACGTGGCCGACGCCGCCGCCCTGGATGCCGCGAACACCCTCGACGCACGCGTCTACACCGAGGGCATCGGCACCGTCGTCCCTCTGGCGGACCGCAGCGCGCGCGAGGCGGCGCTCGCCTACGTCTCCTCCGTCCCCACGCCGCAGGGCATCGTGCGGTGGTCCCTCCAGGGTGGCACCGGCGCACCCGACGGCAACGTGGCCGTCGTCGTGCTCCGGGGGGAGATCCGCATCCCACTCGTCACGGCCGTTCTCCACGCCGCCGGCGGTCGCGTCACCGTCACCGTGACGTCCCGCGCGCGCAGCGACGTCACGCCCTGAGCCTTGCCGCGTGCCTGCCCGTCACGCGGCCGTGGGTACCGGTCGGTGCGCCTCTCCCGTCCCCGCGAGTGGCCCCTGGGACGCGCGGAGGCGGGCCCTCGGCGCGTCGACGGATAGGCTTGACCCTCGTGGCTGTCGACTTCCCCGAAGAGATCCGGACCCTCCGCGCGACGATGGACTCCGTCCGCGAGGTGACCGACTTGTCCTCACTGGAGACGCAGATCACCGACCTCGAGGCCCAGGCCGGGGAGCCGACGCTGTGGGATGACCAGGAGCGGGCCCAGCAGGTCACGTCTGCCCTGAGCCGCGCCAAGGCCGAACACGACCGCGTCACGGGGATGGATGCTCGCATCGACGACCTCGAGGCGCTCGTCGAGCTCGGCACGGAGGAGGACGACGAGGCGACGATGGTCGAAGCGGAGAGGGAGCTCGCCTCCGTCCGAAAGGCCGTCAGCGAGCTCGAGGTCCGCACCCTCCTGTCCGGCGAGTACGACTCGCGCCAGGCCGTCGTGACGATCCGCTCCGGCGCCGGCGGCGTCGACGCCGCCGACTTCGCCGAGATGCTCCTTCGCATGTACCTCCGGTGGGCCGAACGCCACGGCTACCCGACGAAGATCCTCGACACCTCGTATGCCGAGGAGGCGGGTCTGAAGTCGGCGACCTTCGAGGTCAACGTCCCGTATGCCTTCGGCAACCTGTCCGTCGAAGGAGGGACCCACCGGCTCGTCCGGATCAGCCCCTTCGACAACCAGGGCCGGCGGCAGACGAGCTTCGCCGCCGTCGAGGTCGTCCCCCTCATCGAGACGACCGACCGCATCGAGATCCCGGAGAACGACATCAGGGTCGACGTCTTCCGATCGAGCGGACCCGGCGGCCAGTCGGTCAACACAACCGACTCCGCGGTGCGTCTGACCCACATCCCGACCGGGATCGTCGTGTCGATGCAGAACGAGAAGTCCCAGATCCAGAACCGCGCCGCGGCGCTGCGGGTCCTCCAGTCCCGCCTGCTCGTCCTGAAGAAGGCCGAGGAGGCCGCGGCGAAGAAGGAGATGGCCGGCGACGTCAAGGCGAGCTGGGGGGACCAGATGCGTTCGTACGTCCTCCAGCCGTACCAGATGGTCAAGGACCTGCGCACGGACCACGAGGTCGGCAACCCTCAGGCGGTCTTCGACGGTGACATCGACGACTTCATCGAGGCCGGTGTCCGGTGGCGCCGCACGCAGGAGAAGCTCGGTTCCAAGGCGTGACAGCGGTCGCCACGGCGTCCCGGGCCAGGTCGGCCGTCCTGCTCGTCTTCGCGTGCAACGGTGCCGTCTTCGCGAGCCTGGCCTCGCGCCTTCCCGACCTCAAGAGCACTCTCCATCTGACTCCGGGGCAGCTGGGCGCGACCCTTCTCCTCGGAGCGTCCGGCTCCGTCCTGGGGCTTCCGCTGTCCGGCGCCGTCATTCACCGGGTCGGCGCCCGCAGCACCGTCCAGCTCGCCTGCGTCGTCGTCGTCCTCGGCTACACGGCGGCCGTCCTCGCCGCCGTCGTCGGTGGCAGCCGGTGGGGCTTCGCCGCAGGGCTGTTCGTCGGGACGCTCGCCATCGGGCCATGGGACGTCGCCATGAACCTCGAGGGTGCCGGTGTCGAGCGGGCCCTCGGCCGGAGCGTCATGCCCCTCTTCCACGCCGCCTTCAGCATCGGCACCGTCCTCGCGGCGCTCGTCGGCGCCCTCCTCGCCTGGCTGCACACGTCGATCGTCGTCCATGTCGCCGCAGCGGCCGTCCTCGGCGCGGTCGCCTCGTGGTGGGCGGCTGCCCGGTTCCTCCCTCGGTCGGCTGAGGCCGAGGCGGCCCCCGGGACCACCCGTGGACGCGCCGGCATACGCCGCGCGTGGCTGGAGCCGCGGACCCTCCTCATCGGGGTCATGGTCCTTGCCGCCGCCTTCATGGAGGGGACGGCGAACGACTGGGTGGCCATCGCCTTCCACGAGGGGCATCAGCTGCCGACGTGGGCCGGGGTCCTGGCCTTCGCCCTGTTCCTCGCCTCGATGACGGCCGGACGCGTCGTCGGGACGCGGTTGCTCGACCGGCTGGGGAGGGTGCCTCTCCTCCGGGCCCTCTTCGTCCTCGCGACGGCCGGAAGCCTCCTCGTCGTCTTCGGCGCGCCCGCTGCGGCGTATGCCGGTGCCGTGCTCTGGGGTCTCGGAGCGAGCCTCGGGTTCCCCGTCGGGATGTCGGCGGCCGCGGACGACCCGCAGCGGGCGCCGGCCCGGATGAGCGTCGTCTCGACGGTCGGGTACGTGGCCTTCCTCGTCGGGCCTGCGCTGCTCGGGTGGCTCGGGGACCACGTCGGGGTCCTCCGCTCCCTCCTCGTCGTCGGCGTCGCGGCGCTGCTCGCCGGCGCCGTCGTCCCGGCCGCTCGCGAGCCGGGGCGGCCCGCCCCCGTGGGATGAGGCGCGCCGACGAGGTGTGGCTCACGGGCAGACGGCACCGCGCCGCCTATGGTGGTTGACGCGGTCCACCCGATCCGACCGCCGTCCTGTCCCCGACGTTGCGAGGCACGAACCACAGCATGATCCGCTTCGAGCACGTGACGAAGACCTATCCGCGGTCGAGCCGTCCGGCCCTCGACGACATCTCCGTCAACATCGAGCGCGGCGAGTTCGTCTTCCTCGTCGGCCCGTCGGGGTCGGGCAAGTCGACGATGCTGCGCCTGGCCCTTCGGGAGGAGCCCGCGTCGTCCGGGAAGGTCCTCGTGGCGGGGGAGAACCTCGGCCGTCTGCCGTTGCGCAAGGTGCCCCGGCTGCGCCGCGCGATCGGCACCGTGTTCCAGGACTTCCGGCTCCTGCCGAACAAGACGGTCGAGCAGAACGTCGCCTTCGCCCTGCAGGTTCTCGGCCGGTCCCGGCACTACATCAAGCAGGTCGTTCCCGAGACGCTCGAGCTCGTCGGACTCGAGGGCAAGGGCCGGCGACTGCCCCATGAGCTGTCCGGCGGCGAGCAGCAGCGCGTGGCGATCGCCCGCGCTTTCGTCAACAAGCCGGCGATCCTCCTGTGCGACGAGCCGACGGGCAACCTCGACCCGGCCATCAGCCTCGACATCGTCCACCTCCTGGCCCGGATCAACCGGGCCGGGGCGACGATCCTCATGGCGACCCATGACGACGACATCGTCAACGACATGCGCCAACGCGTCGTCGAGCTCCACGAAGGCCGCGTGGTCCGCGACGAGGCCGAAGCCGGCTACAACCCGGGAGGTCGGCGGTGAAGCTCGGGTTCGTCCTGTCCGAGACGTGGCACGGGTTGCGTCGCAACCTCTCCATGGCCATCTCGATCATCCTCGTGACGACTGTGTCCATGCTCCTTCTGGGCCTCGGGCTGCTGGTCCACGAGCGTGTCGGGTCGCTGAAGGGCTACTGGTTCGACCGGGTCCAGGTGTCGATCTTCCTGTGCCCGGCCAACTCGACCCAGCCGAACTGCGTCGGCGGCGGCGTCACGGAGGCCCAGAAGAACGCCATCCTTACCCAGCTGCACCAGATGCCTGAGGTCAGAAGCGTCTTCTACGAGTCCGAGCAACAGGCATACTCGCGGTTCAAGGAGCAGTTCCGCGACAGCCCGGTCCTCAGCGAGAACCTCAAGGTCGGCGACATCCCGCAGAGCTACCGGGTCCAGCTGAAGGACCCGACGAAGTACGCCATCGTCGCGAGCCAGTTCGACGGGGCGCCGGGCGTGGCCAGCGTCCAGGACCAGTCCAAGGTCCTGAAGAACTTCTTCGACCTCCTCGACGTCCTGTCCCGGTTCGCGTGGATCGTCGCCGCCGTCATGGTCCTGTGCGCCGCCCTGCTGATGATGACGACGATCAGACAGGTCGCGTACACGCGGCGGCGGGAGATCGGCATCATGCGGCTCGTCGGTGCGAGCAACTCGACGATCCGCACGCCCTTCGTCCTCGAGGTCCTCTTCGCCGGCGTCCTCGGCGTGCCGCTCGCGCTCGGGCTGCTCTGGGCGTTCTCGCACTACATCCTGTCGCGGGGCCTGAACCAGCTCTTCACCGACCGGAAGATCGTCGGAGACATGGCAGTCTGGGCCACGGCCCCATGGATGCTCGGCGCCGTCATCGTGCTCGCCGTCACGTCGTCGATGATCACGCTGTGGCGCTACCTGCGCGTCTGACTGGCTGGGTGGGTGGGCTGGCGCCTGTCCCCTCGAGACCCTCCGGACGGGCCTCCTGGTCTGCGGACCTGGCTCTGACGGCCGGCTCGTCGCGTCACCCGTGGTGCCCCCTCGGGTAGCGTTGCGGGTCACGGGAGCTGAGTCACGCCGAGGAGGAGGTAGCGATGGCCAAGGCGACGAACTCCGGCCGCAAGGTCGTCGCATCGAACCGCAAGGCGCGTCACGACTACCTCATCGAGGACACCTTCGAGGCTGGGATCTCCCTGTGGGGGACCGAGGTCAAGGCCCTGAGGCAGGGCCGGGCGAGCCTCGTCGACGGCTTCGCCCAGTTCACCGGGGACGAGCTGTGGCTCGAGGGCGTCCACATCCCCGAGTACACCCAGGGCACGTGGACCAACCATGCACCGCGGCGGCGAAGGAAGCTCCTCCTCCACCGGGTCGAGCTGGAGCGCCTCAAGCGCAAGACCGCCGAGTCCGGGCGCACGATCGTGCCCCTGGCTCTGTACTTCAAGGACGGCCGCGCCAAGGTCGAGATCGCGTTGGCGACCGGCAAGAAGGCCTACGACAAGCGGCAGGCGCTCCGGGAGCGACAGGACCGACGAGAGGCCGAGCGCATCCTCCACGCGCGGAACCACGGATGACTCGTGTCATCCTCCGCAGCGGCGGCGCGGTCCTGGTCCTGTTCGCTGCGGCCCTCGTCCTGCTCGGTGGACCGGCGGACGGCTCGCCGAGGCCGGCTCGTTCGGCGGGGTACGACCTCGTCACCGCGGGTCAGGCGACCCGTTTCCACGTCGACGCCGAGCTCGCCGCGGACGGGTCGGTGCGGATCACCGAGCACATCTCGTGGGAGTTCCCCGCCGGCGAGAGCCGCCATGGCATCGAGCGGTTCGTCACGGTCCGCGCGGGTTGGGACAAGACGCCGGGCCGGTACCGCTACTACGCGCTGAGCACCGTCGGCGTGACGTCGCCGACCGGGGCACCGACCGACCTCCTTGTCACCGACGACGGGGCGTTCAAGCGCATACGGGTCGGTGATCCGTCCCGGACGGTCA
>JAJXUB010000188.1 GCA_021783215.1 Actinomycetes bacterium
ACGTCGGGAACACCAACACCGTGCTCGGCCTCTTCGACGGCGAGGAGCTGCTGCGCTCCTACCGGGTGAAGACCGACCCGCGGTCGACGGCGGACGAGTACCGCCTCACGTTCCGCGGCCTGCTGCGCGACGACCCGGACATCACCGGCGTCGCCCTCTGCTCGACCGTGCCGGCCGTGCTGCGCGAGATGCGCACCATGCTCGAGCGCTACTACACCCACGTGCCGCACGTCATCGTCGAGCCGGGCGCGCGGACCGGCGTACCGGTGCTCATGGACAACCCGAAGGAGGTCGGCGCGGACCGCATCGCGAACACGCTCGCGGCGCACACCCTCTACGGCGGCCCGTGCATCGTCGTCGACTTCGGTACGTCGACGAACTTCGACGTCGTCTCCGCGAAGGGCGAGTTCCTCGGCGGTGCGCTGGCGCCCGGCGTCGAGATCTCGCTCGACGCCCTGGCTGCACGGGCCGCGCAGCTGCGCAAGGTGGAGTTCGTGGCGCCGCGCTCGGTCATCGCGAAGAACACCGTCGAGGCCCTGCAGTCCGGTGCGCTCTACGGCTTCGCCGGTCAGGTCGACGGCATCGTGACGCGCATCATCGCCGAGATCGGCGCGGTGACGGCCGTCATCGCGACGGGTGGCCTCGCCCCGGTGGTGATCAAGGAGTCGTCGACGGTCACCGTCCACCGCCCCGACCTCACCCTGCAGGGCCTGCGGATGGTCTTCGCCAAGAACACCTGACGCCGGCGTCCCATGGTCGTACGCCGAACCCTTCGCTCGACATCGCCACGACATCGACTCGGGCCGGGGCCACGCCGCCGGTCAGGGACGCCGCGACGGCGCCGGCTGCTGATCGGCAGGGAGCCCGACGTCGCGACGGAACTCCTCGCGCTGCTCCTCGTCGGCGAACGTCAGGTCGCCGAGGGTGTGTCCCGTCTCCCGGCGGTAGCGCGCCCACAGCGCCGGCCACTCACGCTCCCTCCCCGGGAGCAGCCCGATCGCCGCGTCGCGCCCGAGGTACCAGCCGTGCCGGCCCCCTTGGGGGAAGCGGACCACGTCGTTCGGCATCGCGGCTCCTGGGCCTGGGCTCGTACTCGTAGAACGCCGCGAGGGCCGGAACCGCTACGGGCGCCCTGGCGAACGGGTGACGCGAGTGGGGGAGGCAGCGCCCGGGCACGACGAGGGGGCCGGACCCCCCGGGCCGGCCCCCTCGTCGTGCCGTGGATCAGTAGGACATGGCGCATCCTTGAGGCGAGCTCGCCAGCCAGTTCTGCTGGATGAGGTAGTTCACGCCGCCCCAGGTCACGTTGTACTGGGACCCGTTGGTCGCGGTCGACGTGGTACCGAACGTCCAGGCGCACTTGTCGGCGTTCTCGTAACCGGAGGAGTCGTACCACGCGTTCAGGTCGGGATCGGTCGCGGTCTCCTCGAGCTCGTGGGCGATGACGCTGGCCATGGCGTCGGCGCCTGCGTTGCCGGAGCCGTTCGGCCCGACGGACTGCGCCGAGCAGTTGGCGAGCTTCGGCCCCGTCGGGTCACCGACGAAGGAGTACTTGATGTCCTGCCCGCCGATGCTGGCGTGGGTGTGCCAGCCGCAGTACCGGGTCAGGAAGCCGCTGGTCTCGGCCACGTCCTTGCTCGTGAGGACGAAGTAGAGAGCATTCGCGTCGCTGCCCAGTGTCGGGATGGCTCGTGAGACGACTGCCTTGACACCCTTGTCGGACAGCTTCTTGCCCTGTGAGTAGCTGTCGCTGGTCTCACCGGCGAGGCGCACGCTGTTCTGGACGTAGCCCACGGAGTCGTAGTACGTGGTGTTGATGTTGTAGTACGGCGTGCCGCCGATCGAGTTCAGCAGGTTCTGGAGGATCGGCTTGCCCGTGGACAGCGTGGTCCAGTTGCCGTACCAGATGACGTAGACATTCGTCGTCCCCTTGAGCACCGGACCCGCGTGGTAGGTGATCGGCGACGTCGAGGTCGCCGGAGCGCTTCTCGCGCCGCGGATCGGCATGGACTCGATGTCTGAACCGGTGGCCGCAGGCGCGGCATGCTCCGGGGGAGCACTCGCCACGGCGGCTGGGGTCACCGACAGCGCGAGGGCGAGGCTGGCCGCCGCGGACACGGCAAGGACGGATCGACGCATGGGGGCTCCTGAGCTGGCGCGCCTGGACGGGACGGTCGGTCGACGTCCCCGGGCGACCGACGTGGGGCACGGCCGCGAGAGGGCTCGGGACGACTGTCTCGTGAGGCTACCCTCAGCGCCCTCCACCGTTCGGCTGATCACCGCGTGTGGTGGAGGTGCCCGAGGCGTCGGGTCAGGACCCGCCGGAGGTGGCGACGACCGGACCGGCGGCGTTCTGCTGGACCGGGACCGGGGCCGGGGCGGTGCCGCCCGAGCCGCTCGCCCCGGCCGGCAGGGCGCCGGTCCAGTCGGGCCCGATCACGAGCGTGACGACGGACCCGGTGCCGGTGGGCGAGCCCGTGCCGACGCCGGTGGCCGCCGCGAGCGTCCGCGCCGCGGCGATCTCCGCCGGCGCGTAGACGATCTCGCTGGCGCTCACCTGCCCGCCGGGTGCGTTGCCGATCGCGACGACGTCGAAACCGGCGGAGGAGAGCTGGTCCCCGACGGCGCGTGCGGCGCCGGCGACGCCGATCCCGTTGAGCACCTGGACCCGGACCTGCCGCGG
>JAJXUB010000189.1 GCA_021783215.1 Actinomycetes bacterium
CGCCCTGCGTGACATCCTCGACGCGATGGGCGCCGACGTCGCCCTCGGCCGCGATGCGCTGAGTGTCCGCGGTGACGGGGACCTCGTCGGGATCGACGTCGACCTTCACGACGCGAGCGAGCTGACACCGGTCGTCGCCGCGCTCGCCGCCCTCGCGGACGGTCCCTCCGTCATCCGTGGGGTCGCCCACATCCGCGGGCACGAGACCGACCGCCTCGCCGCGCTCCGGGCGGAGCTGAACGGCCTTGGGGGCGACGTGGCCGAGACGGAGGACGGGCTGGCGATCCGCCCGAAACCGTTGCACGGCGGACTTTTCCGAACCTACGGCGATCACCGCATGGTCATGGCGGCCGCGGTCCTCGGCCTCGCCGTCGACGGTGTCGTCGTCGAGGACGTCGACACCGTCGCCAAGACACTGCCGGAGTTCACGACGTTGTGGGCCACCATGCTCGGGCAGGGCGGATGACGCGCCGCGGGACGGACTATGACGAGTCCGACGTCCGCATCCGACCCAACCGCCGTGGCTCCCGCGCACGCACCAAGGAACGCCCCGCGCATGCCGACGCGGTTCGCGCGAGAGTGCTGGCCGTCGACCGCGGCCGCTACCACGTCCGCCGCGGGTCCGGTGCCGAGGCGACCGACGTTCTCGCCATGAAGGCCCGCGAGCTCGGCCGGAAGGGCATCGTCGTCGGCGACGTCGTCGCTCTCGTCGGAGACACCTCCGGGGATCCCGACGCCCTCGCCCGGATCGTTCGCGTCGAACCTCGGCGGACGGTCCTGCGCCGGACCGCCGACGACAACGACCCCGTCGAGCGGGTCATCGTCGCCAACGTCGACCAGCTCGTCGTCGTCACCTCCCTCGCGGACCCCGAACCCAGCCCACGGCTCGTCGACCGGTGCCTCGTCGCGGCATACGATGCCGGCCTCGACCCCCTCCTCGTCCTCACCAAGGCCGACCTCACCGATCCCGCGCCGTTCCTCGCGGCGTATGCCCCGCTCGAGGTCCCATGGGTCGTCACCTCCCGGTTCGAGACGGACATCGACGGTCTCGCCGCGGTCCGGCAGAGACTCTCGGGACGCGTCAGCGTCCTCGTCGGCCACTCCGGCGTCGGAAAGTCCACGCTCGTCAACGCCCTCGTCCCCGGCGCGGACCGGAGCACCGGCTCGGTCAACGACGTGACCGGCCGCGGCCGGCATACGTCGTCGTCCGCCATAGCCCTCCCGCTCCCGGGCGACCAGGGATGGGTCGTCGACACCCCCGGCGTGCGGTCGTTCGGGCTCGCCCACATCGACCTCCACCGCATCGTCGAGAACTTCCCCGACCTCGCGGCGGGGACGGACGACTGCCCGCGCGGGTGCACCCATGACGAGCCGGGCTGCAGGCTCGACGCGTGGGTCGCCTCCGGCCGCGCGGGGCCCGCGGGCGCGGCCAGGCTCGACAGCCTCCGCCGGCTCCTCCGTGCGCGGTCCGGGTCGACCGGCGAGGTGTGAGCGTGAGCGTGTGTCCAGTAACGGCCCACTGTTGACCGGTACCGTGAGCGGGTGCCGGGATACGACGACGACCTCAGGCTGGCCCATGTCCTCGCCGACTCCGTCGAGCAGGTGACCGCCAGGCGTTTCCGGGCCACGGACCTGCGCGTCACGACGAAGCCGGACCTCACCCTCGTCAGCGACGCCGACACGGACGCCGAGGAGCTCATCCGCGCCCAGCTCAAGCGGACCCGGCCCCGCGACGCCGTGGAGGGCGAGGAGTTCGAGACGACCGGGCACGGCCCTCGCCGGTGGGTCATCGACCCCATCGACGGCACCCACAGCTACGTCCGCGGCGTCCCCGTGTGGGCGAGCCTCATCGCCCTCGTCGACGACGAGCGGCCCGTCATCGGCCTGGTCGCCGCTCCCGCGCTCGGTCGCCGCTGGTGGGCGGCGGAGGGATCGGGCGCCTGGTCGGGACGGTCGCTGTCGGGGGCGCGGCAGCTCCACGTGAGCAGCGTGGCCCGCATCGAGGACGCATCCTTGTCCTACTCGAGCCTCCGCGGCTGGGGCGAGGTCGGCCGCGGCCAGGAGATGCTCCAGCTGAGCGTCGACTGCTGGCGGTCACGGGCATACGGGGACTTCTGGTCGTACATGCTCGTCGCGGAGGGCGCCGTCGACATCGCGTGCGAGCCCTCGCTCAACGTCTACGACATGGCCGCGCTCGTGCCCGTTGTCACGCAGGCGGGCGGCCGCTTCACCTCCCTCGACGGCCGGGACGGCTGCTGGGGTGGGAACGCCCTGGCGACCAACGGCGTGCTCCACGACGAGGTCCTCGGCCGGATCGGCACCCCGGCCACCTGAGGGGGCTCAGTTCGCGACGACGGTGACGTCGTGGCGGACCGCCCTGAGGTCGTCGACCCAGGCGCTCGCGTCACCGACGACGACGATGCTCCACCGCCCGTCGACGAACCGCTCGTAGGCCGTCCGCAGCTCCTGCGGGGTGACCGTGCGCATCCGGTCGAGGACGTCGGTCGTGAAGGAGGATGGGAGGCCGTCGACGGCGACCATGACCGACTCGTCGGCCACCTGGTCGGCCGTCGCGTACCGCCCTGGCGCGGTACGGGCGACGAAGTCGGCTCCCGCCCGGGCCTCGGCGACGTCGAACCCCCCGCGCGCCGCGTCGAGGATGGACACGAGGAGGCTGACCGAC
>JAJXUB010000190.1 GCA_021783215.1 Actinomycetes bacterium
GGACGGTGCCCGGGGTCGCTGTAGAAGTCTCCCCGGCGCACGCTCAGCGTCAGGACATCCTGCGAGGCCGGCCCCGACCCTGACCCGACGTCGAAGAGTGGAGCCGGAAGAAGGCATTCGCGAATGAACGCCTCCCGGCCCGACATGGTGAACCCGCGTCGATCGCCGGTGTGGCGTAGCGGATCGGCCCAGTAGTAGCCCCGCTTGTCCAACAACCTGACTTCTTCGTGGTCTATGAGAAGCGGTCGCGCGTCGGGAAACACTTCGGCCCAGTAGCGCATCTTGGGCGTGATGAGGACTCGGCGTTCCGGGCCGACCCCGCGACCGGCGTGAGCCCAGGCCCACAGGTAGAGATGGTTGCCAAAGCCCATGAAGTCGGGAGTCCAGTTGACGTCCCGTCTTCCCATTCTTCCTCGAAGGGGACTCAGCACCGCCGATGCGGCGGCGCGCAGGGCCCTTCTCATGACGGACAGAGTGTCCGGCGCGCCAAGCGTGAGTCAAACCGGCCAGCCCGGTCGTCGCGGTGTCATCTAGACGCCGAGGGCGATGCGAAGGGCGGCCGAGCTCGACACCGGCGCGGAGCAGACGAAGCCATGGCATACGTAGGCTGCCGGCTTGCCGTCCACGAGCGGTCGGCCGACGAGCAGCGGCTGGTTCGGAGCATCGGGCCGGCCGTGGGCGATGACGAGGCCGGGGGACGGCGCCCGTCGCGCTATGGCGATCATGTTGGCTGCGAGCGGTCCGGTCCCGACGATGGCGACCTGGACCGGCCCCGACGCGACCGCCTCTGCGCCTGCGAGCGCCCACCCGGCGAAACGGGGGTCACGCGCGGCCGCGACGCCTCCGGTCGCGATCGCGTCTTCGGCGAGGTCGCGATGATGTTCGGAGCCGGTCAGAGCGGCATATCCGACGAGGGCCATGGCGATGGCGGAGAGACCTGACGGCTCGGCGTTGTCCCCGCCGGTGCGGGGACGCACGATCAGTCGCCCGGCATCGTCCGCGGTGTCGTGCCAGGTGTCGCCGTCGAGGAAGTGGGCCTCAGCGCTGTCGAGGATCCGACCGGCAGCCTCGAGCCATCGGGCGTCGCCGGTCGCCTGATGCAAGGCGAGGAGCCCCTCGGCGAGGTTCCCGTGGTCATCGAGCACCCCTGGGGCGTCGCTGACCCTGGCGCCGAGAGAGGCGCGTCTGAGCCGACCGTCGACCATGTGGCGTTCGAGAAGGAGTGCTGCACACGTTGTCGCCGCGTCCACCAGGTCGGGCCGACCGAACAGGGCGCCGATATCGCTGAGCGCCGCGATGGCGAGGCCGTTCCATGAGGTGACGACCTTGTCGTCTCGAGCCGGCTGTGGGCGTCTGGCGCGGGCAGCGAGCAGCCGCCTCCGGATCCGGGACCACCACTGAGGGTCGTCCGGGTCCGTGTGCAGCTGCAGTACGGACGCACCACCGTCGAAAGTCCCCGCGTCGGTGACCGACAGCAGGTCGGCGGCGCGCTCGCCGTCCGCCGCACCGAGCTCGTCGATGAGCTGTTCGGGGGTCCACACATACGTGAAGCCCTCGGCTGAACGGCCCTCGACGCGGGTGTCGGCGTCGAGTGACGACGCGAACGCCCCGTCCGTTGTCCCCAGGTCTCTGAGGATGAAGTCCGCTGTCTCGCAGGCGATTCGGCGGCCGAAGGAGCCTTCGGAAACTCGGCATTGGTGAGCGTAGACGCGCGAGAGCTGCGCGTTGTCGTAGAGCATCTTCTCGAAGTGGGGCACGACCCAACCGGCGTCGACGCTGTAGCGGGCGAACCCTCCGGCGAGCTGGTCGTAGATCCCGCCACGGGCCATCGCGTCGAGGGTGCCGTCGAGCATACGGAGGGCCTCGTTGGAGCCGGTTCGCCCGTGGTGTCGGGTCAGGAACTCCAGCACCATGGACGGCGGGAACTTCGGGGCAGCGCCGAAGCCGCCGTTGTGGTCGTCGTAGCTCGCGGTGAGCCGCGCCACGGCGGCGCCGAGCTGCGCCTTCCCCAGCGAGACCGGGGAGGCGGGCCGCGCGAGGTCACGGAGGCCTTCGGCGATGCTCGCGCTCGACCGTTGCACTTCGGCCCGCTGGAGGCGCCACACGCGGGTCGCCTGTGTCAAGAGGTTCAGCAGCTGCGCCTTCGGCAGGTACGTGCCGCAGAAGAACGGCTCTCCCGAGGGTGTCAGCAGGCACGTCATCGGCCAGCCCCCCTGCCCGGTCACCGCCGTCGTCGCGGCCATGTAGACCGCGTCGATGTCGGGTCGCTCCTCCCGGTCGACCTTGATCGGCACGTATGCCGCGTTGAGCGTGGCGGCGACCTCGGCGTCCTCGAAGGACTCATGGGCCATGACGTGGCACCAGTGGCACGCGGCGTAGCCGACGGACAAGAAGATGGGCACGTCGCGACGTTCGGCCTCGGCCAGCGCATCGTCGGACCACTCCCACCAGCCGACCGGGTTGTCGGCATGCTGGCGGAGGTAGGGACTCAACGAGTGCATGAGTCGGTTCGGCATCTCGCAACGTTACGTGGCGGTGTCTACGGTGTCAGTCGTCGAGGGCCTTGAGGAGGGCAATGTGGAAGGACGTCGCCTCACCGTCCCCGTCCTGGGCCACGCGGAACGCCACGATGACGGAGTGGACGATCGACCACAGCCGTGCCACCTCCTCATCGACGCCG
>JAJXUB010000191.1 GCA_021783215.1 Actinomycetes bacterium
GGCGAACGCGTTCAACGCGACGGCCTTCCACATCGTCGGCCGCCGGCGCTGGAACCGGCGCGGGGCCATGGTGACGGACCGGTACCAGCACGAGCACCATCACCCGACCGTCGCCGACCTCGTGGCGTGGGCAGGGGGTCACGGGGCCGGCATACCGCTCATCGGCGTCGACAACCTTCCGGGTTCCCGGCCGATCGAGCACGCGGACCTGCCACGTGACTGCGTCCTCGTCTTCGGCCAGGAGGGCCCGGGCCTCAGCGACGAGATGAGAGCGGTCTGCGGTTCGGTGCTTCACATCACCCAGTTCGGGTCCACCCGGTCGATCAACGCCGGTGCCGCCGCGGCGATCGCCATGCACGCGTGGGTCCGCCAGCACGGTGACATCCCGGCACCCTGACACGCCGTCAACGCAGGTTGACGCGTCCGTCAGGCGTCAACTATGGTTGACGTCATGCGGGCGGCGGTGGACACGAACGACGGGGACGACCCGCTCGCGGCGCTGCTCGAGATCTCCCGCGCCAAGCGTGACCTCGCCGCCGCAGAGGCCGTGGCCGTGCGCCGCGCCCGCATCCAGGGCTACAGCTGGGCCGAGATCGGCACGCTCCTCGGAGTGACCAAGCAGGCCATGCACAAGAAGTACGGCCGGTTCGCCTGACCCAAGGCGGAGGGTCACCGAGCCGTCGAGCCCCGGAGCGACCGACCCGAAACCGGTGGCGGCGCTGCGTTCGGGACCGGTTGGATGGGCGACATGACACCCGCTGACCTGCTGCGCCGGTTCCACGAGGACATCCGGTTGCGGCACCGCGAGGACGAACCGGGCCCCGGCGTCGTCCTCGATGCCGACGGGCCGGTTCTGCGGCGCTACCCGGAGGTCCCCGGCGCGTCCTACGCGATGGTCGAGTCCCCGCGCGGCCTCGGCGACGACCCCGACCACTGGATCGGCCGGGTCGTCGACTTCTTCACCGGGCGCGGCGAACGGGTCGAGTGGAAGACGTATGCGTACGACGAGCCCGCCGATCTGCGCGCCCGGCTGACCCGGGCCGGGTTCGTCCCACAGGACGAGGAGGTCCTGCTTCTCGGCGAGGTCGCGGTCCTCATCCACCCGGTCGTGCTGCCCCATGGCGTTCGCCTGCGGGGCGTCGATGCGGGGGACGACGGCGCCTTCCGGCGGATCCACGAGCTGGTGGGGCGCGTCTGGGGGGAGGACGAGGGGTTCGACCGGTCGACGACGGCGGATCTCCAGCGGGAGAAGGGGGCCGCCCCGGACCGGCTCGACGTCGTCGTCATCGAGCGCGAGAGCGGCGGGGACGTGCTGTGCGCGGGATGGCTGCGGTACACAGAGGGGACCGGGTTCGCCTCACTGTGGGGCGGTTCGACGGATCCTGGGTGGCGCCGTCGGGGGCTCTACCGGGCGACCGTGAGCCATCGAGCGCAGCTCGCCGCCGCTCGCGGCTACCGGTACATGCGGGTGGACACCTCGGCGGACAGCAGGCCGATCCTCACCCGACGCGGACTCCATGCCGTAACGACAACGACGCCGGTCGTCCTGCCGGCACCGCGTTCGCGCGTCGACGCGCGATGACGACGGCGGCGCCGACGAGGCCCAGCCCGACGACGACGAGGGCCACGGCCGCTGCGACGGCGCCGGGGAAGAACTGCGTCACGACGTTCGTGACGACGGGCAGGGTGGCGACCGCCGCCACCGCGAGGATCGGCAGGTCGCTGAGCCGCATGGCGACGACGATCCACCCGGCCACGACGAGGACGGCGACGATGCTCCCAGGGCCCGTCCCGAGCGTCGACATGCCTCCGAAGAGCGACAGGAGACAGCCCACGCCGCGACCGACGACACGGTCAGGGATGATCCCGACCTGGGCGAGGAGGGCCCAGAGCGTGCCGACGGCGCACAGGGCGACGGCCGGCCAGTTGAACCCCTCCCAGCCCGTGACCCACCCGGTGAGGAACATCGCCGTGAGCGCGGTCCCCACCGCCGTGCTCGCGTGCTGGAGCGGATGGCGCCCGGCGCGCCACAGACCGCCGGCGGCAGCCGCCCCGAACGCCGCCGCGAGCGTCCCCGTCCCGGCGGGGGCCCAGTGCAGGTACGCGTTGTCGAGAAGGCTGCCGGAGGCCGCGGCGAGCCCGGTGGCGCCGAGCCACAGCACCGCGCGCAGCCGTCGCCCGGCGGGCAGTCCGCGCACCGGGGTCAGCGCGCCCGCGACGACGAGGACGACGATCCCCGCGACGGCAAGACCAAGGCGTCCCGCCGGCGAGATCCGGCTCCACACCCGGAAGACGAGAAGGGCGACACCGACGAGGACGATGGCGCCGCCGAGGTAGCCGAGCGCCTCGATGAGGATGGACCGCCCGTCCGTCCGTCGCGGTTCGATGTCGAGGGGATCGGCCCTGTCGAGGTCGGCCCGCATCCGCTGGGCCTGTTCGGAGGAGACGATGCCGTCGGCGACCCACTGGTCGACCAGAGCGTGCAGCGGAGGGCTCATCATCGTGCTCACCTCTGCTTTGAGCGTAGCCCCGCCGGGGTGGGGCCGGGGCATCCATGGAAGGATTCACACAAGAGCCCAGAACGCTGAGTAAGGAGACCACCGTGCCGATCGCAACGCCGGACGTCTACGCGGAGATGCTCGACCGGGCCAAGCGTGGCTCGTTCGCCTACCCGGCCAT
>JAJXUB010000192.1 GCA_021783215.1 Actinomycetes bacterium
GGAGGGACCGTCCGCGAGGGCGGCGAGCGCGGCGACGACCGGAGTCAGCTCGCTCGCGTCGTGAAGGTCGACGTCGATCCCGACGAGGTCCCCGTCACCGCGGACACTCAGCGCATCGCGGCCGAGGGCGACGTCGGCGCCCATCGCGTCGAGGATGTCACGCAGGGCGTCCCCGGCCTGGGCCGTGTGCTGGGGCCATGTGGGCACGGCGACCGTGCCACCGGCGACGAGGGCGGCGGCGAGGAAGGGCCCGGCATTGGAAAGGTCCGGCTCGACGGTGACATCGAGCGGGTGCAGTCCGGAGTGCTCGACGTGCCACGTGTTCGGGTCGCTGTCCTCGACGTCGGCCCCCGCGTCGCGGAGCACCTCGCATGTCATCGAGATGTGCGGCTGGCTCGGGATCGGCTTGCCGTCATGGTGGATGGTGACGCCGCGGTCGTACCGGGCACCGGCGAGCAGGAGCGCCGAGACGAACTGTGACGAGGCCGAGGCGTCCATGACGACCGAGCCGCCCGGCATACGGCCGAGGCCGTCGACGGTGAAGGGCAGCGTCCCTCGCCCGCCGTCCAGGATCCTGCCGCCAAGGGTCCGCAGCGCGTCGAGCAGCGGACCGACGGGGCGGTTCCGAGCCGCGGCATCACCGTCGAAGGCGACCGGTCCGTCGGCGAGCGCGGCGACGGCGGGCAGGAACCGCATGACGGTGCCCGCGAGGCCGCAGTCGACGGTGGTCCCGCCGCGGAGGGGTCCCGGTCGGACCACCCAGTCGTGGCCCCCGTCGGTGTCGTCGACGGCGACGCCGAGCCGCCGCACCGCCTCGGCCATGAGGAGGGTGTCGCGCGACCGGAGCGGCCGCCGAAGACGGGAGACGCCGTCGGCGAGGGCGGCGAGGACGAGGTAGCGGTTGGTCAGGGACTTGCTTCCCGGTAGGCGCACCGTCGCGTCGACAGCCGTCGTCGCGCGCGGGGCCGGCCAGTGCGTCATCCGGTCACGCTCAGCTCACGGCGCCCTTCGCGTGGAGGGCGCCGAGCTTGGCCTGCTGTTTGGCGGACCTGGCGAGCTGGCGAGCCTGACGGCGCGTCGTCTTCGTCGCGCGCGCGGCGGCGTCCTTGGCCATGCCTGCCCGGAACGCGAGACCCGGACCGCCCTCGGTGTCGACGGCGGCGAGGAGGAGCCCTCCGAGGAGGCCGACGTTCTTCTGGAAGTGCATCTGCTGGGCCTTCCGGGCGGCGGGGTCCGTCTCGGCCCAGAAGGGGTGGCCGGCCACCGTCGTCGGCACGAGGAAGCCGGCGAGCAGGGCCGCGGCCGGCCGGGGCAGTCGGCCCATCGCGAGCAGCGAGCCGCCGAGGATCATCGCGGCGGCGTTGGCTCGCACGAGCAGCTCGGGATCCTGCGTGACACCGAGCGGGGCGAGGTACTTCTCGAGGAACGGAGCGGCCTTCGCGGCTCGACCTTGGGGGTGTCGGAGCGTGTCGATGCCGCCCTCGACGAAGATCGCCGCGAGCATGGGGCGGGCGATGCGTCGTACGAGGGTCATGGTGCCTCCTGGTCGTGAGCCGGTGCCAAGGTAGTTCCTCCGCGTACCCTCACCGTAGCCTTGGCGCATGTGCGGTCGCTACGCCGCCGGGTCGAGCCCGGACGCGCTCGTCGTGGAGTTCGAGGTCGACCTCGACCGCACGGACGAGGTGCCGCGCAGCATCCTGAAGTCCCCACAGGAGCCACCGCCGGGTGCGCCGGACTACAACATGGCACCGAGCAAGCAGGCGCCCGTCGTCCTCACGCGCGCGCTGCGCGAGTCGGACGAGGCGTATGCCGACGCCGGTCCCGACCCCCTTCGCCAGCTGCGGCTGCTCACCTGGGGCCTCGTCCCGAGCTGGGCCAAGGACCCCTCCATCGGGGTCCGGATGATCAACGCGCGGGCCGAGACCGTCCTCGGCGGCGGTGCGTTTGCGCGCGCGGCCCGGTCCCGGCGGTGCCTGGTGCCGGCGAGCGGATGGTACGAGTGGCAGGCGTCCCCGACGGCGACCGACGCCACGGGGAGACCGCGCAGGCAGCCCTTCTTCGTCCACCGCGCGGACGGCCGGACGTGTGCCTTCGCCGGCCTGTACGAGTTCTGGCGCGACCCTCGGGTCGCCGGCGGCGACGACCCGCTCGCGTGGCTGACGACGTTCACGATCATCACGACCGGCGCGGAGGCGGGACTCGACCGGATCCACGACCGGCAGCCGCTGGTTCTCGAGGAGGACGACTGGGACCGCTGGCTCGACCCGGCGATGAGCGACCCCGATGAGGTGGGCGCGCTCCTCGCCGTCGCCCGGGCCGGCCGCTTCGAGGCCTACCCGGTGTCGCGAGCCGTGTCCAGCACGCGGAACAACGGTCGCCGGCTCCTCGACCGCGCCCTACCTGACGAGCTCGTCGGCGTCGTCGACCCGATGACCGGCGAGGTCATCGGCGACGGGAGATGACCGCTTCCCGGGTGCGCGAGGTCGCCACCCCGAATGGTCCCGCCCGCGTACGCCTCACCCGGCCTCGTGGAGCGGTCGGAACCGTCGTCCTCACCCACGGTGCGAGCGGGGGCCTCGGCTCGCCCGACCTGCGGGCTCTCGCGACGCAGCTTCCGCAGCTCGGCTGGGCCGTCGCCCTCGTCGAGCAGGCCTTCGTCGTCGCCGGCTTGTAC
>JAJXUB010000193.1 GCA_021783215.1 Actinomycetes bacterium
GTTCCGCCAAGGATGACGCCGGACCAGGGCTTGCCCGTCGGTAGCCTCCAGGCGCCGCGCATGCCACGCCGCACGTGTGCGGAGCTCGTCGCCTCGAAGGGGCACACGTTCCGCGTTTCATCGGGGTCGTACCACTTCCCCGTGATGGGGTCGCCCTCCTTCCATCCGCTTTCGGCCGATGCGCCCATCATCCATTTCGACGCCAGAGCCTGTCTGTCAGTGCGCGCGACACGGGAGGGTGAGGCGTGGAACCGGTTCCCACAGCGTCATCCTCCCGCGACGTCAGACCCTCGAACTCTCGCAGAGCGTGACCCCTTGCGTCTGCGTAATTGCCTGCCATGGGCGGCAATTACGCAGACGCAAGGGGTCGGGGTCGGGCTACGGGCCCTGGAACCGTCAGCGCCACAGCCCTTCTGCCGTCTGCCGGCCGGAACGGTCGCGCGCGCTGGTCCGTATGCCGTCGTCCGACGCCACGGCGCCGACGACGAGCCCCTGATGGTCGAAAAGGGGCGCGGTGAGCCGGTACTCGAACTCCCCCGGCGTGACCGCCCCGCCGGCGACCCGGCGCGCCGCCTCGGCCATGGCGACGGCCTGGAGCGGACCGTGGACGAGCAGTCCGGGGTAGCCCTCGACATCCCTGGTGAAGTCCCGGTCGTAGTGGATCCGGTGGCCGTTGTACGTCAGTGCCGAGTACCGCGCCAGCAGCGTCGCCGTCACCTCGATGGGCCACTCGTCCGCCCCCAGGGGCACGTCCGCCGCAACGCCATCCCCATCGCGGCCACCCGTCGCGCCCGGCGCATCCGGCGCGGACGCGGCCGGGGGCTGCCGGTAGACGATGCGCTGGTCCTCCTCGACGACGAGCCGGCCGTGCTGGGTCACCTCATGGCGGACCGTCACGAACGTCATCGCCCCCGACCGGCCGACCTTCTCCTCGCTCGCCAGGACGCGGCTCTCCCGCGTGGCCTCCTCGCCGACGACGAGAGGGCCCGAGGTATGCACGCGGCCGCCCGCCCACATACGGCGCAGCCCCGGACCGGGCGGCACCGGCACCACGCCGCGGACGGGGTGGCCGTCGGCGCCGAGGTCCGCCTGCGCCGGTCGGTCGAGGAGGTAGACCCAGTGCCACAGCGCGGGAATACCCTCGCTCGACAGGTCCGGCAGGGGAACCCCGAGGAGCCCGGCGAGCCCCTCGGCCGGGCCCGCGGTCAGCACCTCGGTGCGCGATGTCACGTCGAACCTCCTGCTCGCTGCTGTCCGTAGGCGAGGATCCGCCGGGCGCGTTCGAGCACCGGGCGGTCGACCATGGCACCGTCGACGGCGACAGCGCCGGCACCATCGGCGGCGGCCGTGATCCGCCGCGCCCAGGCGACCTCGTCGGCCGACGGGGCGAAACCCCGCGCCACGGCCCCTACCTGGGCCGGGTGGATGCACAGCTTCCCCGTGAAGCCGAGACCACGCGCCCTCCCGACGTCGGCCGCGAGGGTCTCAGGGTCGTGCAGTGCCGTCGTCACGCCGTCGACCGGGGGGTCGATCCCGGCGAGGCGGGACGCGAGGACGAGCGCGCTCCGCGCGAGAAGCAGGCTGTCCCACGTCCCGTCGGCACCGATGTCGAGCGCGTAGTCGATGGACCCGAACGCGAGACGGTCCACTCCGCGCGACGCCGCGATCTCGGCGGCACGGTGCACCCCGACGGCCGACTCGACGAGCGCGACGACCCCGACGTCGATACCGAGATGCGCACCGACCGCCCCGAGGTCGGCTCCGTCCTCTGCCTTGGGGACGACGACGCCACGCAGCCCGTCGCAGCCGGCCAGGGTGGCGAGGTCGTCGGCATACCAAGGCGTTCCAGCCGCGTTGATCCGCACCCACCCCGTCCCCGCGCCGCCGAGCCACCTGACGACATGGTCGCGTGCGGCCTCCTTGTGACGTGGCGCAACGGCATCCTCGAGGTCGAGGATCACCGCGTCGGCGCCGGCCGCGGCCGCCGTGGCGAAGCGGTCGGGGCGGTCACCGGGCACGAAAAGCCACGTGACAGCCGAGACGTCCGGCATACGAGTGCTCCTTTCGTCCAGCGCCGCTCAGTCGACGGGGTGGCTGTAGGCCGACTCCTCCGGGCCCGCGACGAGCCCGGCATCGTGGAGGCGGCCCACCTCGGCGCTGTCCAGGCCGAGGACCTCGAGGAGGACCTCGTCCGTATGCTCCCCGAGCTTCGGCGCCCGCTGGGCCGGCTCCCGTGGGACCTGGCCGAAGCTCAGGGGCAGCCCCGGCATGAGGTAGCTCCCGATGCCCGGCTGATCGACCATGGAGAACAGCGGGTTGTCCTCCGAGCAGTCCGGGTCGTGCTCGACGGCCTCGCGGACCGTCCGGTACGGCGCCCATGTGACGCTGGCGTCGTCGAAGAGCCGCCGCACCTCGGCGAGCAGCCGCGTGGCGAACCACGGTTCGAAGACGCGGGCGATCTCACGGCGAGCGCGGAAGCGGTCGCCCTCCTTGGCGAAGTCGAGCCGCAGACGGTTGGCGAGCGCGTCGAGCTCGTCCGACAGGCCCGTGACGGCGACGAGGCTCGTCCACTGGCTCTTCGTCAGCGCGACGACCATGAGGCGCTTGCCGTCGAGCGTGCCGAAGTCGCGGCCGAACGCGCCGTAGAGGTAGTTCCCGTCCAGATCGGAA
>JAJXUB010000007.1 GCA_021783215.1 Actinomycetes bacterium
GTTCAACCAGGTCGCCACCTCGGTGTAGCGGGTCCCCGCCGCGTGAGGCTGGGCGCCCGGCTGCCATGGTGTGGGACCGGCGAGGTGCCTTCGTCGCATTGACCAAGCCGTCCGCATAGAGCCTGAGTTGGGGTAGCATCCTGCGTGCCGGTTGGGTCTTTTGAGTCACGACCGGTGCGCCGAGCCGGTGCGTTGGTCGTCATGTGGGCGCGGCGGGTTCGGCACGCACGGCGACGGTTGGCGGTTGATGTCCGAGGAGCTGGTTGGACGCGGTAGCTTGACGAGCGGGTTGTCTCGCCTGGCAGGGCGGTAGCCGACGACGCCCCTCGGATCGGTGACAGGGGAAGCTGGACTATGGGGACTCAACGCTCCTCGCGCCGCGAGCGCGGCGCAGCGGCGGTCGAGATGGCCATAATTCTCCCGCTGCTCCTTCTGGTTCTCGGCGGGATAGTTGACTGGGGACGGTTCATGTTCACGCAGGGCATCGCGACGAATGCGGCCCGTGAGGCCGCGCGGGCACTGTCGGTCGGCTATGTCGTCGGGAACGTGAGCACTCCCGGTTCGGCTGCGGGACGGCTAGCCGCTAGTTCCTTCGGCGCGCAGGGAACCCTCTCAGCCACCTACGAGTCCCTGGCCGCAGGAGCCAAGCTCGGTGTACCTCTGACGGAGACACAGTCGGCATGCACCTCCGCGTCGGGCGTGGGCGATGCGGCGAGGGTGACGGTCGTTGTCAACGACTTCAGGTGGATCCTCCTGGGACCTGCTATGACGTTCTTCGGAGGCACGATCAGTGCGAAGCCGAATGCCCAAGCGGTTGCAACGTGTACCGGAACGGGACCGGGATGAAGACAAAGTTCAGGTCGGAGCGCGGAGCCGTCGCAACGATCGTTGCGGCACTGGTCTCCCTCGGCGTTGTCATGGGTTTCCTGGCACTATCCGTCGACGTCGGCCAGATGATGATGCAGAAACGACAGCTGCAGAACGGCGCCGATGCCACTGCGATGTATCTCGCGCGAAACTGCGCCAACGGCAGCTGCGATGTGACGACCAGCTCATCGACGTCGACGAGCCTGAACGACGCCAACTCATCGAGCGCGTCCAACGCCCTGCAGACCCGGTGCTTCTACCAGGTAACCACGTCCTCGGTCTCCGACTCGAACTGCCCGCCAACAGCGACGACGACGGGTACCTTCGCCGACTGTGGTCCATTCCCTCCGACGGTCAGCTCGGTGCTCCCGTTCGTCCAGGTCGCGACGAGGGCAAAATCGGCTGCTGCCGGGGGGCTGCGCAACTGGATTGCCCCCATCATCGGCCAAAGTGCCGACACGTCGGTCGGCGCGTGCGGGCGGGCCGCCTGGGGGGTAGCGGGATCCTATTCGGGCACGGTGCCGTTCGCAATCTCGACCTGCGAATGGCAGAGCTACACGGGGAGCGACTCCGAGAAAGGTCTGCCGGCAACGGTGGTTGCGCCACCCAATGGCACATCACCAGGCTACGGCGGGCCCGGACAGCCTGCCTGGCCTGCGCCCTATGCCGGGTGGCCGAACCAGCCGGGCCACGAGCTCTACGTGATGAGCCATGATACCGGCGGCGACAACTGCTCCTTCAAGGGGAAGGACACCAACGGCGGTTTCGGCTGGCTCACCACGGGTTCCTCATGTGACGTGACGATCTCATCGGTCAACAACGTCGACTACTGGGCGTTGATCCAGACGGGGAACAGTGTCCCGAGCACGTGCACGTCGGTGCTCCCGACATTCCTCGAGACGGTCATCGACATTCCGGTCTTCGACTGCCTGGTCGTGAACAACTCGGGCACCCCCACCGGCGGGATCGGCTCGTACAACTGTGACGCCGGTACGACGTCCGGCGGCGGCAGCAAGACGTACTACCACCTCGCGGGGTACGCGAAGTTCTACTTGAGCGGCTATCACTTCTCCAGCATGTCGGGTGGCAGCGCCGTTCCCCCCAACACGCCGCCCTGCAGCAGCGCGTCCCCGCAGCTGAACGCGCCGTGGACGGGGGAGAGTGGGCGATGCCTTTCGGGATGGTTCGTCAGCGGGACCCTTCAGGCCCCGACCATCGTTCCGCCCAGCTCGATCGGCGGTGGAAACTTCGGCGCCGTGGCAGTCCTACCAGCCGGCTGAGCCGAGACGACCGCTATCGCTGAGCACACAGGAACGACCACCAGTCCTGACCTTCGCCCCCAACCCGTAAGGACATCGCACCCGCATGGGCCGCCGCATTCTCGCCATCCTGGCCGCATTCGTTCTCGCTCTCGTGGGCGCCGTCCTTGTCCTGCTGTACGCCAGGGGGGCCGACCAGCGGGCGCTCGAGGGAGCGCAGCCGACCACCGTCTACGTCAGCCAGTCGGCCGTCCCGGCGGGCAGGTCCCTTAGGGACGCGCTCGCCCAGAACCTCATCTCCAAGACCCAGCTCGCCGCCAAGGCAGTCCCTGCGGGGGCCTTGACGACGGTTGACCAGGCGAACGAGGCGCGCGTCGCTGTCGCCGACATCCCACCCGGGACCTACCTGCTCCAGAGCCAGTTCGGGTCCTCGGTCATGACCCAGCGAACGGTCCCGGTCCCGCCTGGGATGCTCGCGATCTCCGTAAGCCTCACCGACCCACAGCGGGTCGGCACCTTCGTCACGCCGGGCAGCTACATCACGATCTTCGAGACGTATGCCGAGAAGAAGTTCGGCACCGACCCTGCCACCAAGCAGTTCAACGACCTTGGTCTCAAGGCGACGTCCGTGCTCCTCTCGCACGTCCAGGTGATCGGCATGGGGAGCTCGACCCAGCTGCCGACGGCCAGCCCGACCAGTGGCACCGCCCAGAACGGCCAGACCCAGGGGAACCAGCTGCTCGTGACCGTGGCCGTCGCGCCGCAGGACTCCGTGCGGCTCGTGCACGCGATCAACCAGTACATCCTGTATGCCGGGCTCGAGGGTCAGAACACGAAGGTGCCACCAGGGATGTCCATCGATGACGCCACCGTGAACAAAGGAACGCAGTGAACGTCCTCTGGGACGCCGCCGCGGACGCCTCGGAGCGATATCGGTTCGCGCTGGGGGATGACTTCGAGCAGCTGACGGCCCCTGCCATCGTCGCTCGGGCTCTTCATGAGAACCCGGGCATCGGACAGGTTGTCATCGGGCCCGACGTCGACCTTGTCCTGGCCTGCGATCTTGCCGACAGCGCGCGACTTGACCGACCCGGGTTGGGCGTGATCCTCCTGCGACACCGGCTCGACGTCACGGCCATGAGCCAGGCGCTGCGGGCTGGGATCCGGGAGGTCATCGCCGCCGATGACCAGACGGCGCTGGCCGATGCCGTGCGCCGCAGCCGCGAGCTGACCGCGCGCCTGGCAGGCCATGCCACCGGGCAGCAGGGAAGCAACGACGGGAAGGTCGTCACGGTCTTCTCCGCCAAAGGAGGTGTCGGCAAGACGACGTTGTCGACGAACCTCGCCTGTTACCTCGCGAGCATCGGGCAGCGGACCCTCCTCATCGACCTCGACCTGTCGTTCGGGGACGTGGCCATCAGCCTCCAGCTGTTGCCGACCAGATCGGTCCACGACGCCGTCGCCATGCTTGGGCACCTCGACGAGCAGGGCGTCAAGGCCCTCGTGACCCATCACGCTGACAGCGGCCTGGACGTCATCTGCGCCCCTTCGGACCCGGCCGACGCCGACCGCACTCCAGCGTCCGTCGTCACGGAGCTGCTCCGGGTGGCGCGCCTCCACTACGACTACGTCGTCCTCGACACACCCCCGGCCTTCACCGAGCACGTGCTCGCCGCGTGCGACCTCAGCAACCTGCTCATCCTCATCGCAACGCTCGACATCCCCGCGGTCAAGAACCTCAAGATCGCCCTCGACACCCTGGATGTCCTCGGCAGTCCCCGCGACTCGCGTGTCATCGTGCTCAACCGCTCGGACGCGAAGGCCGGCCTGCGCTCGGAGGACGTCGTGTCCGCCATCAAGGCGCCCATCGCCCTCAACATCCCCGCCAGCGCCGCGGTCCCGGCAAGCATCAACCGTGGGGTTCCCATCATCCTGGACGACCCGCGTCAACCGGTCAGCGCCGCGATGCGCGAGCTCGCGGACATCCACGTTCGGCAGCGCTTCGGCGCCCACGTGGACCCACCCGATGCTCGGCGGGCGTTCGGCCTGCTTCGGCGGACGAAGTGAGCCGGCGGATGGACAGGAGCACCACATGAGCAGCCTTGCCGACCGGCTCGAGAACGTCCGCCGCTCCGCGGCACCCCAGTCCGCGGGGCAGGCCGCGGCCTCCGGGCAGGACGCGCCCGTCGACGACCCACTCGGCGCGGTGAAGGAGCGGGTCCATCAGGAGCTGCTGGACATCCTGGGCCCACGGCTCTACGACCCGCATCTGAGGGAGGCGGACCTGGCCGCCCAGGTGCGCCAGACGCTCCAGGACGTCATCGAGGCCGAGCAGACTCCGCTCTCCCTCGGCGACCGGACGAGGATCTCTCAAGAGGTGTCCGACGAGATCCTCGGCCACGGCCCGATAGAGCCGCTCCTGCGGGACCCGGAAGTCAGCGAGATCATGGTCAACGGGCCGGACCACATCTTCGTCGAGCGCGCGGGCAAGATCTACCCAGTCGACGCGCGGTTCTCGAACGATACTCACCTGCGGCGAGTCATTGACAAGATCGTCGCTCGGGTCGGGCGTCGGGTCGACGAGTCGAGCCCGCTCGTCGACGCCCGGCTTCCGGACGGCTCGCGCGTCAACGCGGTCATCGCCCCAGTGGCCCTCGACGGCGCGATCCTGACGATCCGCAAGTTCTCCGCCGAGCCCTTCACGGACCGGGACCTCATCGCCTTCGGGACGATGTCGCCGACTGTGCGGGACTTCCTCGACGCCTGCGTCAAAGGCCGACGCAACATCGTCATCAGCGGCGGCACTGGTTCGGGCAAGACGACGACGCTCAACGTCATGTCGGCCTTCCTGCCCGGGGACGAGCGGATCGTCACCATCGAGGACGCCGCCGAGCTTCAGCTCAAGCAACAGCACGTGCTTCGCCTCGAGGCACGGCCGGCCAACATCGAGGGCAAGGGCGCCATCGTCATCCGTGACCTCGTCCGCAACTCCTTGCGCATGCGGCCTGACCGCATCGTCGTCGGCGAGGTGCGAGACGGCGCGGCCCTCGACATGCTGCAGGCGATGAACACCGGTCACGACGGCTCGATCACGACCGTCCACGCGAACAGCCCGCGGGATGCGCTCTCCCGGCTCGAGACGATGGTCCTCATGGCAGGTATCGACCTGCCCGTGCGCGCCATACGCGACCAGGTGAGCAGCGCGATCGACCTCGTCATCCAGCAGGCGCGTCTGAAGGACGGCTCCCGCCGGATCATCCAGATCTCCGAGGTTGTCGGGATGGAGGGGGACGTCATCACGATGCAGGACCTCTTCACGTTCGACTACTCCGCCGGTCGGGACCAGGAGGGCCGCTACCTCGGTCAGCTCGTCGCCACCGGCATACGCCCCCACTTCATGCAGGACCTCGCGGACCTCGGCGTCGAGCTGCCCCCGGGCCTTTTCGCGTACGGGGCTCGATGATGCGCGTCGCCCGAGCCTTCCTGGCCGCCGGCGCCCTCGTCGTCGCCGTGCCCATGGCCGGGTATGCCGCCTCCGTCGCGCTCCCCGCAACGATCAGCGGCGTGTCGGTGTCCTCCGGGACCGTCTCGGGAAATGTCATCGTCCGGGGGGGCCAGGAGACCGTCGACGTCGACGCGACCTCGGTCAAGGGCACCCTCGCCGGGCACGACGTGCCGGTCAGGGTGACGCCGGCGGCACGGGAGACACGGACGACCTTCCTCGTCATCGACACGAGCAGCTCGATGTCCGTCGCCGACCTGGCGACGGTGAAGACCGCGGTCCAGGGCTTCCTCGCGGCAGCCCCGACGGACGTCTCCATCGGGGTCGTCTCCTTCAGCGACACGCCGACCCTGGACCTCCCGCCGACGAAGGACCGCAACGCGGTCCAACGGGTCGTCGACGCCCTCCATCCCCTTGCCAACACGGCGCTCTTCGCGGCGGTCGAGCTCGTCGTCCACCAGCTCGGCAACTCCGGTGACCGCAGCTTCGTCCTGCTCAGCGACGGCGGTGAGACCGTCGTGCCGCTGCCCCGCCAGGCGACCGAGCTGACCAGCGTCGTCGCTGATGTCCGAGCGCACAACGTCCGCGGCGAGGTCATCCGCTTCAAGACGGACGAGAGCAACGACGGGGTCCTCAGCAGCCTCGCCTCGGCAGGTGGTGGGTCGGTGTCGCAGGCGACGGATGCGCAAGCCGTCTCGAGTGCCTTCACCGCCGCCGCCAAGGCACTCGACTCCCAGGCGGCATGGTCGATCCAGCCGACGGTGGCGCTCGTCGGTCGTCAGCCGCTTGTCCTGACCGGGATGGCAAGTGGTCACCCGTTCACGGCCGAGACGACGATCGACTTCGGGACCGGCTTCACGCCGGCGCCAACGGCTTCCTCGTCGGTTGAGTCATCCTCACCGTATTGATCCCCCCGGGGGGGTGCAGGAACCTTCGGCGCCGGCTCGTCGAGCGGCGGCCCAGCGGCGCTGTCCCTGTCGAGCCTGCTGCATGGCAGCGGACGTGCGCTCGCCCTCGGCATCGTCGCCCTGTTCCTGGCCGCCTTCCTCGCCACCGTCGGGGTCGTGGCCCCGCTGTTCCGGAGCCGGCGCAGGGAGCGGGTCGAGGCGATCCAGCAGTATGCGGCCGGGATCGTGCCGACCGTCGGCGCCGTCGCGACGAAGGCCCAACCCTCTGCGGTGAGCCAGCAGCTGATCCAGCTCGGGGACCGCGTCATGGAGGGGCGCGAGTCGACGACCCGGACCATGGACCTCATCGAGCGCGCGGACCTGCCGTGGCGTGCGGGGGAGTGGTTCGTCCTGCGGGTCCTGGCCGACGTCATCGGTGGGGCACTCGGGCTCCTCGTCTTCCGCAACGGCGCGTGGTGGCTCGGGCTGCTCGCTGGGGCGCTTCTCGGCGTCCTGTTCCCGGCGGTCGCGCTCCGCTACCTCGCCCGGCGTCGAGCGACCCGGTTCGAGCTCCTCCTGCCCGACGTTCTCATGTTGGTCGCGACGTCGCTGTCCAGCGGCTTCTCGCTGCAGCAGGCGTTGGACGCCGTTGCCCGGGATGCCGCCGAGCCGGCCGCGAAGGAGTTCTCCCGGGCGCTCGCGGAGACGCGCATCGGCTCGGACATCGCAGAGGCTCTCGAGCGGATGTCCGTCCGGATGGACAGCGAGAACCTCCGGTGGACGACGATGGCCATCCGGATCCAGCGTGAGGTCGGCGGAAACCTCGCCGAGACGTTGAGGACGACGGCCAAGACGCTGCGCGAGCGCGAGTCCCTGAAGCGCCAGGTGCGGGCGTTCTCGGCAGAGGGGCGCCTGTCGGCATACATCCTCATCGCCTTGCCGATCGGTGTCTTCCTCTACAGCTGCCTCGTCAACTACGACTACGTCTCGCTCCTGTGGACCAACCCACTCGGCATCCTCATGCTTGTCGCCGGCGCTGTCGCCATGGTGGCGGGCGTCTTCTGGATGCGTAAAGTCGTCCAGATCGAGGTCTGACCATGCTGCTCCTTATCGGCCTTGTCCTCGTCATCGTGGCCCTAGCCTTCCTCGTTCTCACTACCGCCCTCGGCGCCGGGCAGACCACCGGGGTCGCGAGGTCTCTCGAGCTCATCGAGAACAGGCCGGTGACGGCTCGTGAGGTGGCCCGGCACGACCTCGCAGGACGCGACCGGATCCTCGCGCCGATCCTCGAGTCAACGCGCGGACTCGGCCGCCGGCTCACCCCGAGCGGCGCGATGGCCCGGATGACGCTCTCGCTGGACAGGGCGGGCAACCCTCCGGCCTGGACCGTCGAGCGGATCCTCGGCGCCAAGGGGGCGCTGCTCTTCGTCGGGGTCCTCGTCGGGATCCTCGTCGCAGGGTTGTCCGTCCGCGGGCTCCTCTACGCCGCCGTCGGTGCGGCGTTGCTCTTCTGGCTGCCCGACCTTCTCGTCTACAACGCCGGCCTCCGACGGCAGGATGAGCTGCGGAAGGGTCTCGCCGACGCCCTCGACATGCTTACGGTGTGCGTCGAGGCGGGGCAGGGTTTCGATGCGGCGCTCCTGCAGGTCGCCCGCGCTGCCAAGGGCCCGATCTCCGGCGAGTTCGCCCGCGCCCTGTCGGAGATCCAGATCGGGCGCACGCGCGGCGAGGCGTTCTCAGCGTTGGGCGACCGGGCCACGGCGCCGGAGGTGAAGAACTTCGTCTCGGCCCTCGTCCAGGCCGACCGGCTCGGGCTGCCTGTCGGGGCTGTCCTGCGGGAGCAGGCAAACAACATGCGCCTCGTTCGGCGTCAGCGCGCCGAGGAGAAGGCCCAGAAGGTCACCGTGAAGATCCTCTTCCCCCTCCTCCTGTGCATCTTCCCGGCCCTCTTCATCGTCGTCATCGGTCCAGGCGCGATCCGGATGATCCAGGTCTTCTCGCACCTCGGCCGCTGAGGCGGCGACATCTGGCAACGCGCTGAGTCAGCGGTTCTCCCCGGTCGTTGAGACGAGCCCGAGCCGAACGGCGGAGATGACCGCGCCGGCGCGGTTGCGGGCGCCGAGCTTGTCGTAGAGCTTGGCGATGTGCGTCTTGACGGTCGACTCGCTCATGATGAGCCGGCTCGCGACACCCGCCACGCTGAGGCCCTCAACGAGGAGCAGGAGGACGTCCTTCTCGCGGGGCGTCAGGAGGGGGGCGCTGTGCTGCCGGCGGACCGCGGCGGCCAGGCCCTCGGCGACGAAGGAGCGGGGATGTGCCGCGGCGTTCCTCACCGCCATGACGACCTCGTCCGCGGGTGCGGTCTTCAGGACCAGTGCGGATGCGCCGGCGTCCAGCGCGCCTAGAAGCGTTGCGTCGTCGTCGTGCATGGTCAGGACGACGATGCCGACGCGCGCGTCGTTGGCTCGCAGGTCACGGACCAGGTCGATGCCGTTCCCGTCGGGAAGCGACACGTCGACGACGGCGACGTCGAAGACTGCCGTCGCGACCAGCATCGTCGCCGCGTGAAGCGTCCCCGCCTGACCGACGACGCTGAGGTCCGGCTCGGCATCGACCATGCGTGCCAGGGCCTGCCGCACGAACGTGTGGTCCTCGACGAGGATCACACTCACACCCATTGGACGGCCTCCTCGTGGGTCGTTGCGGCTTGGTCCGGATCTCCCAGCGAGAGCGAGACCAGCGGTGCGGCCCCTTCGGTGGTGGTGACGGTGATGTGGGCACCGTGCCGGACGAGGGGGTCTTGGGTGAAATCCTCCTCGCGAAGGCGCGTGTGACCGTCGTGGCGCATGGAGACCACTGCGCTCGGAGGAGAGAGTCGGACGTCCATGCTCAGCGAGGTCGCATCGGTGGCGGACCGCACGTCATCGAAGACCCGTTGGGCAAGTCGGTAGATCTGAAGCTCCACGTCGGCGGGGAAGCGGTAGCCGGACTCGTGCAGCGCCAGGGTGGTGTGCAGGTTGGTCGATCCGGCCAGCACCTGCAGTGCCGTACCCAGCAGCGTGCCGAGGGACCGGCCGGGCCGCTCGATCATGCGGAGATCGGCGATGTGCAGGCGGACGTCACGGACGGTGCTCCGGATGGCGTCCCGGAGGGCGTCCAGCTCGGCGACGGCCCCAGAGCCGCTGTGTGCGACCTCCTGGCGTACGACATCGGCGTGGTACGCCAGCGCGGCCAGGTCCTGGGCAACCCCGTCGTGCATCTCCCGGGCGAGACGCGAGCGCTCCTCGAGGGCGGCCCTCTCGCGCAGTCCGGCGAACAGGATGGACGCCTCCAACAAGGGGCTCGCGGCGCGGACGGCCCGCTCCGCCTGGATGAGCTCTTCCTTGGCATATGGCGTCGGGCGGTCCGCCGCGAGGACCCCAAGGACGGTGTCATCGGAGCTGCGGAGCGGGACGGTCAGGAGTGCCCGGGGGCGGCCGTTCTCCTGGATGGTGATGCTGCGCGGAGCCACGTCCTGCCATGCCCGCTCCAGCGCCGAGTCCTCATCGCCCGCGGGGCCCCAAGGCAGCCGGGTGACGCCGTGCATCGCGATGGGTACGGGCCGGTCGGGTGACCCGACGACGATGACGCAGCGCTCGCAGGCAACCACGGAGGCGAGGGTGTCGAGGAGCTCGTCGCCGAGGGCCGGCGCGTCGAAGCCTGTGCGCGACTCGTCGGCGATCTCCGTCAGGCGGTGCAGGAGGGCCGTCGCCTCTCGCGCCGCATGGTTCTCCATGAGCTCGTCGTCCAAGGAGAGATGCCGCGACCACGCGCCGAGGAGAACGAGGACGGTGGCGGCGAGAATCCAGGCGAGCTCGCCCTGGTGGTCGACGGCCGTTCGCGGGTCAAGCACGACCGTCGCCCCCTCGGCGAGCGCCGCGGTCCCGACGACGTAGGCGACGGCACGCCGCCCGAGGACAAGCCCCCCGTGGTAGGCGGAAACCAGGACGAGGGGGGCGGTGGAGGGGTACAGCAGGGCGTAGGCCACCCCGCTCACGCCGGCGGACGTCATGAGCATCGCGAGGCCGTCCGCCCGCGCTCGCTGGCTGCTCGACTCGCGCAGCCGCCAGGTGGTGGCGAGGTCAAGCCCCGTCACGAGCGCGACCCACGGGAGGGCGGGGAGGACCCTGCCGTTGACCAAGGCCCACAGGAGGGCGATTGCCGCGAAACCGAGCCTGATGGCAGGTCGCAGCAGGCGATCTTGCCGCTGAGAACTGCCCGCCCGCATGAGCGCCAATGTAACGGGTAACCGGCGCCCAAGGTCGCCTTTGCCGAGAAGGCGACTGCCGCGGCGGCAGAGCCGACGGTGTCGGTCGGCGATGGGTCGCCGCCCGATGGACCGGGTCCGTGGACGCGCCCGACGGGCGAACCGCGGGAATATACCCCTAGGGGTATCAGTTAGGATGGTCGGCATACTGAGTCAGTACGCCGAGAACCGGTTACCCGACCTTGGAAGGACGCCTCATGGCCATCACGAACCTTACCGACGCAAGCTTCGAGCAGGCCGTGCGCGACAACGACATCGTGCTCGTCGACTTCTGGGCGGCGTGGTGCGGGCCGTGTCGCCAGTTCGCTCCGGTGTTCGAGGCTGCGTCCGAGAAGCACCCCGACATCGTCTTCGGCAAGCTCGACACGGAGGCCGAGCGCGGTATCGCCGCCGCGGCTCAGGTGACGTCCATCCCGACCCTCATGGCGTTCCGCGAGGGCGTCCTCGTCTTCTCCCAGCCCGGGGCACTCCCGGCCTCGGCTCTCGAGCAGGTCATCGACGGCGTCAAGGGCCTGAACATGGAGGAGGTCCACGCCGAGGTGGCCCGCCAGCAGGCCCTCTTGAGCAAGCCGCGGGAGGTCCAGCTGGAGGAGTTCGTCGAGCGCGTCGCCGAGGGCGCGACGGTCATCGACGTTCGCGAGCCGATGGAGTACCGCGCCGGGCACGTTCCAGGTGCCGAGCTCATGCCGATGCGCAGCGTCCCCGAGAAGGTGGGCGACCTACCGACCGACCGCCCGGTCTACGTCATCTGCGAGTCCGGAAACCGAAGCCTCCAGGCGACGGACTACCTGCGCGGTCAGGGGCTAGAGGCCTACTCCGTGGCCGGTGGGACGGGCGTGTGGGGCCGTGCGGGTCATGAGCTCGTCACCGGCCCGTATGCCACGGCCGCCGTCTAGCGCGAGGTAGAGCGCTGCCCGCTGCTCAGTGGACCAGCGGGCGACCGGCCGCGGTCCAGGCGCCGACCCCGCCGGCGAGGTCGTAGACCGAGGTGAAACCGAGGCGCCTCATCGTCTCGACGGCGACGCCGGACCGACGACCACTGTGGCAGTAGACGGCATACGACGCGGCCTTGTCCAAGGTGGTGACCCGCTGCTCGAAGTCGGATGCCTCGACGTCCAGGTTCCTCGCGCCGGCCAGGTGACCGCTGGAGAACTCCGCCGGCGTGCGGACGTCGATGATCGTCGTCCCGGGCGAAGACATCGCCGTGGCGAACGCGTCGACGCTCAGGGACGCTCCGTTGCGCGGCGAGCCCGCGGGCTGCCCCGACGAACAGGCAGCGAGAGCCGCCAAGGCCGCGACGGGGGCGAGTCGGAGGATGGTGCGGCGGGTGGTCATGCGCCCTCCTCGGGCGTCGATGGGTGGTTGAGCCAGCGGAGCAGCTCGACGTCGCCTTGCAGCTCCAGGCGACGCCACAGGACGCTGCCCGGAACTGCCTGGCTCGGGTGGCACGCGATGGCCACTCGTTGCCTTGTCCGGTCGACGACGACGGAGATGTCGACGGCATCCTCGGGTTCGCCGTGGAAGGGGACGCCGGTCTCGATGCGAAGCTGCGCCGCGACGGACCCGCTGAGGGTCCAGGCGAGGACCCCTACGTTCAGGGCGGCGCCGACGCGAACGGCAGAGGCGGTCGCGGCGATGTGGTCGGGATGTCCCGTGACGCCCGAATCGTCAAAGACGAGAAGGCCGTCGGCGCCGGCATCTCGTGCGGCACCCGCGACCTCCTCGTCCAGCTGCGCCGTATCGACGGCACGCAGCGCGCCGTCCGGGTGCCTCATCAGGCTCGTGCTCCGCGCGCCCAGCGCACTGGCCGCCTTCTGAAGCTCGTCGGCGCGGATCGTCGCGAGGCTGGCGCTCGCTCCCAGTGTCGACGCCTCGCCCTGGGTGAAGCACAGGACGTCGACCTGGGAGCCGCGGCGGACGAACGCGTCGATGATGGCCCCCAGCCCGAACGACTCGTCGTCGGGGTGGGCCACGACGACGAGCACGGTATGCCAGTCCGGCAACCCGGCCAATGGCTCGCGCCGGGTCGCTCCCGGCGAACCCGAAGGCCGTTCCGGCTTCAGCGTCGGTGTCATGAGCGCTCCTCGGCAGGACGGGGGTCGACTGGTCCTCCTACGGCCGATGATACCCCAGGGGGTATACGGCCCTGGCGGCCGACGCACGTGGCTATGATGTGCGTCACATCGGTGCCGACCCAGCAACGGCCTCACGCCATCTGTGCTGGTCAACGGGATGGTGTCGAGCCGCGCAAGCCCGTGGTTGAAGGGCTCTGGACAAGGAGGTCAGCGTGTCTGCAGCAACGGGAGCAACGAGTGTGGACGGTGCGGGTCGAGGCCGCGGCAGTCGTGCCAACGGCCTTGACGACGACACCGTCCCCCCGGCGAACAAGGGCCTGCTGGTCCTCGCAGGGATCCTGTTGGCGATTCCCCTCGTGGCCCTCATGTGGGTGAGCAGCTACAACAGGGTCAGCCCGCACCTGTGGGGCTTCCCGTTCTTCATCTGGTACCAGTTCCTCTGGGTGTTCCTGTGCTCGGGGCTGACCTACGCGGCATACCTCATCGTGCTCAAGGCGCGGCCACACCGGCCGATGACGGACGGATCCCCGGCCGGAGCGGTCGGTGACCGCACGGACGTCGAGACGTTCGACGGTGGCATCGACGCGGAGGGGGAGCGATGACCAGCCTCGCCACCGCGGCCACGACCACGGGAGTCAACTACACCGCGCTGACGGTCCTCGTCGTGCTCTTCTGCGCCGTCACGATCATGGGCTTCTGGGCAACAAGATGGCGCCGGCCAACGAGCATGGCATCCCTCGACGAGTGGGGGCTCGGTGGCCGCAGCTTCGGGACGTGGATCACGTGGTTCCTGCTCGGCGGCGACCTCTACACGGCTTACACGTTCGTCGCCGTGCCGGCGGCGATGTTCAGCGTCGGCGCCGTCGGCGGGTTCTTCGCCGTCCCGTACACGATCATCCTGTACCCCATCATCTTCGTGTTCATGGGCCGCCTCTGGTCGGTGAGCCACCGGCACGGCTACGTGACGACGGCTGACTTCGTCAAGGGGCGCTACGGCAGCCGCGGCCTGAGCCTCGCCATCGCCCTGACCGGGTTCCTCGCGACGATGCCCTACATCGCCCTCCAGCTCGTCGGCATCCAGGCCGTCCTCGAGGTCGTCGGTCTCGGCGGCGGCGGCAGCTGGCTGGCCAGGGACCTGCCCCTGTTCATCGCCTTCGCGCTCCTTGCCGCGTACACGTACTCCAGCGGCCTGCGCGCCCCGGCCGTCATCGCGTTCGTCAAGGACACCCTCATCTACCTCGTCATCCTCATCGCGATCATCTACCTGCCGAGCAAGTTCGGTGGTTGGAGCCACATCTTCAGTGCCGCGCAGGCGAAGATGGCCACGCCCAACGCCCTCGACCACAAGCCGACGGGGGCGTTCATCCCGCCCGCGACGCAGACGTGGGCGTATGCAACGCTCGGCCTCGGCTCGGCGCTCGCCCTCTTCATGTACCCCCACTCGGTGACGGCGAGCCTGTCGGCCAAGAGCCGCAACACGCTCCGTCGCAATGCCGCGATCCTGCCGGCCTACTCCTTCCTCCTCGGCCTTCTCGCCCTGCTCGGCTGGGTCGCCATCGCGGCCCACACCAAGCCGATCGGCCTCGACGGCAAGCCCAACGCGCAGCTGGTGATCCCGAAGCTGTTCGAGGACTCCTTCCCCTCCTGGTTCGCCGGCGTCGCGTTCGCCGCCATCGCCATCGGCGCCCTCGTGCCAGCGGCCATCATGTCGATCGCGGCGGCGAACACGTTCACTCGCAACATCTACAAGGAGTGGCTCAAGCCCGACGCGACCCCGGCACAGGAGGCGAAGGTCTCCAAGCTCGCCTCGCTCGTCGTCAAGGCGTTCGCGCTCGTGTTCGTCCTCTCTCTCGACAAGCAGAACGCCATCAACTTCCAGCTGCTCGGCGGGATCTGGATCCTTCAGACGTTCCCGGCCATTGTCTTCAGCCTCTATACGCGGTGGTTCCACAAGTGGGCGCTCCTCGTCGGCTGGTTCGTCGGGATGGTCTACGGCACCTACACCGCCTACGGTGTCGCCAACGGCCGTGCGGGGATCAACCACTTCGGCGGGTCGCTCTCGACGATGCCGGTCATCGGGAAGCTCGGCTACATCGCGATGTCCGCCTTCGTCATCAACGCCCTCATCGCCGTGGTCCTGACGCTGGTCCTCAACGCCCTCAAGGTCCACAACGGTGCCGACGAGACACTCAAGGGCGACTACTTCGCCGATGCCGGCGATCCCCGGGTCAGGCCTCTCGACATGCCCATCCACCTGGAGGCCACCAACCCGTGACCGGCACGCCTGAGCTCCCGACGGAGGACGACCGTGCGGGGCCCGCGGCTCGGACGCGGTCCCTCGGTGGTTCAGGTCGAGGTCTTGTTCCGGCCGGTCACTAGGGCGGTGACTGCCCCGAGGATGACGGCGCCGCCGATCATCGTGGTGCCGAGGGCGAGGGCGTCGGCGTTCGCGCGGGCGTCCTCGCAGGCGCTGATCTCGGTGATGGGGTAGCCGGCCAGCGTGAGCGTGTAAGAGTCGGCGGGATGCCAGGGTGAACCACAGTCCACGGTCGCCAGCGTCGTGTCGTGGAGTCCCTGGTAGATGCCGAACAGAGCAACGAGTGCACCGACGGCGAGGGTGACGGCGGTGATGATGCGTGCCGTGTGGGTCATGGGTCGATCATGGCACCCGCGCCCGGACCGGCGTCGGCGGTTGTGACCTTCGTCGACGGGAAGGCGGCACTAGGCGGGCACGGCTGCCCGTGAGGCCGTCCCCGAGAAGGACGGAAGACCCGACTCCTTCAGCCGCGGCCTGGTCCCTGCACGCGCCGTAGCATGCACCTGTCAGGTTGCTATGAATGGGCCAAACCCGTTCCGCGACGGCGTCGTTCGGACTAGCGTCACCTTTGTCGAGGTCGTTGGTTCCGACTCTCCTCCCAGTGGACTCGACGGGTCGCCTGCATCGACAGGGCGGTGCTGCGGCCATGACGCCCGGCCCGCACCTCAGCGTGGCCGGGCGTCCTGTCGCCCGGTGCGCCACGACCCCTCGGCCTGCGCCCAGGCTCAGCCGATCTCAGCAAGCCGTGCACTCAGGGCAATTATGCGCTCAGTGCAAACTTTCGGTATCGTGCGGACGTGACGTTCCAGAGCGTGGCCGGACGGCGAGCAGCCAACAAGGCGCGCACCCGGTCCGCGCTCTGTGAGGCTCTCTTCGCCCTCATCGAAGAGACGCCCCTCGAGCTCGTCACGGCGGAGCAGGTCGCCGACGCCGCCGGAGTATCACGGCGCACCTTCTTCAACTACTTCCCAAGCGTCGAGGCGATCCTTGCCCACGGCTCGGAGGAGATCCTTGACGAGGTCCGTGCGGCGCTCGCGGGACGGCCGACGGCCGAACCACTGACCGAGAGCATCGTCGCGGTCGTCGAGGACATCTTCACCGTCGACCGCCTCGACGAGAGTGTGCGGGTGTGGCGGGCCATCGAGCTGTCGCCCGCCGCGGCGAGGTACGCCCTCGCGGTGACCTCCGACCAGGTGGTCGCTCTCGCGGAGAGCTGGGCGCGTGAGCGGCTCGCGCCCCCGGACCGCCCCCTCGATGCACTGACGGTCAGCGTCCTGACATCCGCCGCGATGTCCGCCTTCGAAGCGGCTCGCCTCGACTGGCTGAGTCGCCACAACGGGCGGGTCAACGCACGCAGCCGGCGCGACTTCATCGAGACCGTTCGGCGGGCCGTGGCCCTCGTCGCCCCCGCCATCGACAGCACCTAACCCATCAGCAACCGAAGGACACCGCTTCATGGCTCACTACCTCTACCGGCTCGGCCGGTTCTCCGCCCGCCGCGCAGGGGCCGTCATCGCCGTATGGGTGGTCATCCTCGCCGTCGTCGTGGCCGGGGCCCTGTCGCTGGGTAAGCCCTTCTCGAGCAAGCTGACCATTCCCGGGACGGAGTTCCAGAGCGTCCTTGACGACCTCGGTCGCTCGTTGCCCTCCGCGGCCGGCGGTGCGGCTCCGGTCGTCCTGCGGACGGCCGACGGCACGCGGTTCACCACCGACCAGAAGACCCGGGTGGCCGCGCTGGTCGCCGCCTGGACGAAGATCCCCGGCGTCGCGGGCGCAACCGACCCCTTCGTGCTCGAGGCCCAGCGTCAGCAGGGTGCCAGACAGGTCAGTGCCGGGCAACAGCAGCTCGCCGCTGCGTCGGCCGCCATCGCCGAGAACGGGAAGCGGCTCGCGGCCGGTGTCGCGCAGCTCGATGCGGCGCGTCAGGCGCTGGCGGCCAACGCGCCTCGGCTGACGGCGGCGCAGCTCGCAGCACAGACGAGGACCCTCGAGGAGCAGGCCGCACGGCTCGCCGCCGGGCAGAGGGAGCTGGCCGCTGCCACGGCGAGCGAAACGGCGCAAGCCGCTCAGTTCCGTCAGGCGCAGCGGCGCATGGCACTGATGGACGGGATGCGGATGGTCAACGGCGCCGGAAGCGTCGCCCTTGCGAGCGTGGAGCTGTCCCGCCCTAGCAACGAGACGTCGACGGCGACGAAGGACGCGATCCAGGCAGCCGCGAAGGGCCTCGCCTCGTCCGGGATCGTCGTCGACTTCTCCAAGGACATCACGATGACGATCCAGGTCGCCGGCCCGAGCGAGATCGCCGGCGTGGTCCTCGCCGCGGTCATCCTCCTCGTGATGCTCGGGTCGCTCCTGGCGGCGGGGCTGCCGATCCTTACGGCGCTCATCGGTGTCGGGATCGGGGTTCTCGGCACGACAACGGTGACGCACTGGGTCACGATGAGCGACGTCACCCCCGTTCTCGCCCTCATGCTCGGGCTCGCGGTGGGAATCGACTACTCGCTCTTCCTCGTCCACCGGCACCGCACCCAGCTCGCCCGGGGCGCCGAGGTGGTCGAATCGATCGGCCTTGCCACGGGAACCGCGGGGTCGGCTGTGCTGTTCGCCGGGCTCACCGTCGTCATCGCCCTCGGCGCCCTGACCCTGACGGGGATCCCCTTCCTGGGGATCATGGGGTTCGCGGCGGCGGCCACGGTGGCCGTCGCCGTCCTCCTCGCTCTCACCCTGACCCCTGCCCTCCTCCGGGTCATCGGCAAGCGGGTCCTGTCACCGCGGTCGCGACGTGCGCTTCTCGCTCGCCAGAAGGCCGACGAGAACGAGGCCGAGCTGGAGGACGCTCAGGAGCGCGCAGCCGAGGCCGACCGGCGGCCCGCCACGCACAGCCGCGGGTGGGGCGCCCTCGTGACCCGCCATCCGGTCCTGACCCTCGTCGCCGTGACGGTGGTGCTCGGCTGCCTGGCGATCCCCGCGGCGAGCCTCAGGCTCGGGCTGCCGGATGGCGGCTACGAGCCTGCCTCCTCGAGCGCCTACAAGGCCTACACGACGATCGCCGACGAGTTCGGCCCGGGACAGAACGCGGCCGTGGTCGCCGTCGCCAAGGTGCCAGCGACCACGGCGGCCACGCTGACGCCGTCCACCGCGACCAACCTTGAGCTCGATGTCGCCGAGCGGCTCAAGGCGACGAGGGACGTCGCCTACGTCGTGCCGATCGGAGCCAGCCCGGACAGGCGGACGATGGCCTTCCAGCTCGTGCCCAAGACCGGGCCCTCCGACGACGCGACAGTCCAGCTGATCACGGACCTTCGTCTCGAACGGCAGACAGTCATGAGGGACAACGGGCTGTCGTCCCTGGGCTACGCCGGACAGACGGTGGCGAACATCGACATATCCCAGCGGCTCGCCTCGGCGCTTCCCCTCTACCTGGCGGTCGTCGTCGGCATTTCACTCATCCTCCTGTTGCTCGTCTTCCGGTCCGTCGTCGTGCCCCTCCTCGCGACGGGAGGCTTCCTCCTCTCCGTCGCCGCTGCCCTCGGGAGCGTCGTCGCGGTCTACCAGTGGGGCTGGTTGGGCTCGGTCTTCGGCGTCGAGCACGCCGGGCTCATTCTCAGCTTCCTGCCCACCCTGGTCGTCGGGATCCTCTTCGGGCTCGCGATGGACTACCAGATGTTCATCGTCTCCGGCATGCGCGAGGCCTGGTCGCACGGGCACACCGGCCACACGGCGGTCCGCGTCGGGTTCGCCCAAGGGGCCCGCGTCGTCACCGCGGCCGCCCTCATCATGGCCTCGGTGTTCTTCAGCTTCATCCACGCCGGGATGACGATGATCCGGCCCATCGGGTTCGCCCTCGCTGTGGGCATCCTCATCGATGCCTTCGTCGTGCGGATGACCGCGATGCCGGCGCTTCTGCACCTCTTCGCGGACCGCACCTGGTATCTGCCGCGTTGGCTTGACCGGATCGTGCCGAACCTCGACGTCGAGGGGACAACACTCGAGAAGGAGCATGCTCTGCCGCCCCTGGAGACCGAGCCCGCGCGCGTCGCGTCCCGCACCTAGGGGGGCCGGTGCCGGACGGCGGCTCCGGCTGGTCCACATGTACGGGCTGGCTGCCCGACAATGGGCACATGAGCAGCGACAGAGTCAGCGTCACCCGGGTCATCCGCGCCACCCCGGAGCGGATCTTCGAGCTTCTCGACGACCCGCAGCGGCATCCCGAGATCGACGGCTCCGGGACGGTGAAGGCGTCGCGCGGCGGCAGCCGGCGCCTCGCCCTCGGTGACGCGTTCGGCATGTCGATGCACTGGGGTGTCGCCTATGGGACACGGAACGAGGTCGTCGCCCTCGAACCGGACCGGACCATCGCGTGGCGCACGCTCGGGCCGTGGCCGCTGACGCTCGTCGCGACCGGACGGACGTGGAGGTACGACCTTGAACCGGTCGAGGGCGGCACCCGCGTCACCGAGACGTGGGACATCTCGACGGAGGCGGCGCTGGCTCGGCCCGTCGTGCGACGCCTCGCCGACCTCACCAGGCACAACATGGAGCGGACGCTGGAACGCATCGCCTCCGTGGTCGAGTAGCTCGGCGCGGCGGTGGCTCAGTCCAGGTTCTGCAGCCGCACCTGGCCGCGGGAGACGAGCCGCTCCTCGTCGTCGCGGGTCTCGACGAGCCACACCTGCTGGGTGCGGCCGCGGTGGACCGGTGTCGCCGTGGAGGTCAGGCGTCCCTCGCTGACGGCACGGTAGAAGTCGGTCGTGTTGTTGACACCGACAACGCGGCGGCCCTCACCGAGCCACAAGGCCGCACAGAGGCTGGCGAGGGTCTCGACGACGCTGCAGTGGACCCCACCGTGGACGATGCCGTAGGGCTGGTGCAGCGATGGCTTGCCTTCCCACGTCGCCGTGGCACCGTCGCGGCCGGCCTCGGTGATCACGAGCCCGAGGCTCGCCGTGAACGTGCCGAGAATGTTGGTCACGTCATCCACGTTCATCACTCGTCCTTTCGATGGGGGCACGGCGTCCCGCAGGGTACCGGAGGACCGGGCCCCGGCGACCAGGTCATCCGCCGACGGTGAGGGCGAGCATCGCGATGATGCACGCCGCAACAAGAACGATGACGACCCAGTAGCTCGCCGCGACGGCCCTCGGCGCGACGAACGCGCCCATGAGGTTCCGGTCGCGGGCGATCCCGGACATGTAGGCGAGCAGGGGCAGCAGCAGGACGGCGTTGAGGACCTGGGTGCCGACGAGGATCGGGACGAGCGAGACACCCGGGAGGAGGACGAGCCCGGCACCGACGACGGTGACGACGGCGAACGACCCGTAGAACAGGGGCGCCTCGCGCCACGTGTCGTCGAGCGCCGCCGGGCGCCCCGAGATGTCGGAGACGGCGTAGGCCGTCGACAGGGGCAGAATCGAGGCGGCGAGAAGGGCTGCGCCGACCAGGCCGACGCCGAACAGCGCGCCGGCGAGGCGCCCGGCGAGTGGCTCGAGGGCCGCGGCGGCGCTCGAGGCGTCGGTGATGGACACGCCCCGGGCGTGCAGCCGTGCCGCGCAGGCGACGACGACGAAGAACCCGATGACGCCCGTCAGAACGGCGCCGGTGACGACGTCGATGCGGAGGAGGCGCAGGTGGTGGGGGGAGAGCTTCTTGTCGACGGCATACGACTGGATGAACGCGAGGCCCCAGGGAGCCAAGGTGGTGCCAAGCGTCGCCGTGCAGATGTAGATCGCATCCCGGGTCATCGGCAGGTTCGGGACGACGAGCCCGCGGGCCGCGGCGCCCCAGTCGGGCTGGGCGAGGATGCCGGCCCCGACGTATGCGAGGAAGACGGCTGACAGGGCGAGGAGGACGCGCTCGATGCCGCGGAACCCGCCGCGCAGGACGAGGACGGAGACGAGGACCGCCGTCACGGGGACCGAGACATACCGCGGGATGTGGAAGATCTGGCAGCCGGCCGCGATGCCGGCGAACTCCGCCGCCGACGTGCCGACGTTGGCGAGGAAGAGCGCCGCGATGGACGTGACCCCAGCGCGGGCACCGTAGCGCTGCCGGATGAGGCCGGCGAGGCCCTGGCCCGTGACGACGCCGATCCGGGCGCCCAGGTCCTGGAAGAGGATGAGGGCGACGGTTGAGACGGTGAGGACCCACAGCAACGTGTAGCCGTAGCTCGCTCCGAGGACGGAGTACGTCGTGATGCCGGCGGGGTCGTCGTCCGACAGGCCGGCGATGAGGCCGGGACCGACGACGGCGCCGAGCGCCGCGAGCTGCATGAGCACGAGGCGACGCCGACCGATGCCGACCCGGTCCACCCCGGCGCTCACGAGACCGAGCCCTTCCATCGCTGCTGCCACGGCCAGCGGGGATGGGAGACGAGGGCGTCGATGACGTCGTCGGCTTGGACGCGCCCGATGGGGCGATGCTCGTCGTCGACGACGATGACGGACATGCCGCGGTTGTCCGTGATGACCTCGACGAGCTCGTCGAGGTCGGCGTCGGGGGAGAGGGTGACCGGGAAGGGCGGACCGACGAGCTCGCCGACGATGCGCTCGAGCGGCTCCCCGAGGAGCTCGGTGGCGCTCACCTCGTCGACCAGACGCCCGTGCGCGTCGACGACCGCGACACCGGTCGGGAAGACGGGGAAGCCGTCCGCTCCACGCAGTGCCGCGATGGCGGCGCCGACCGTCTCGTCCTCGTGGACGGCGACGACCTCCGTCGTCATGACACCGCCGGTCGTGTCCTCCTCGTAGGCCAGCAGTCGCCGCAGCTCGTCGGCCGCCTCGGACGGCATCGACGTGAGGATCTCCGCACGCTCCGGCTCGTCGAGGTCGCGCAGGGCCTCCGCGGCCTCGTCGCGCTCCATCTCGGCCAGCAGCTCGGCGGCCTGTTCGGCGGGGGCGTCCCGGAGCAGCCCGGCCAGCTCCTCGGGCTGCATCTCCTCCAGGGCGTCGGCGGCCGTGTCCGTGTCGAGGGTCTCGAGGAGGGCGCGGCGTTCCGCGCGGCCGAGGTCCTCGAGGAGGTCCGCGAGCTCGGCCGCGCGGAGGCGCTTGAGGCCGGCATGCGTCGCGGTGAGATGCACGCGACCGGTCGTCACGTCGAAAGGCTGGACGCTCGTCCAGTCGACGACCTGCGCCGGCGACGGACGGCGCCCTCGAACGCCGGGGAGGGACCGGCGGAGGAAGGTCAGCCAGGAGACGTCCACGCCGACGAGGTGCCACCACGTCGAGATGCGGGCGAGATAAAGGTCGCTCGCGCGGACGACGCGAACCCCGTCGATGTCGAGCAGCTGGTGGTCGAGGATGTCCCCCTTGAGCTGGACCTCGCCCGGCCGCCGGGTCACGTCCGTGAGGTCGAAGCGAGTGCCGAGAAGGCTGAGGGCGCTCTGGTCGAGGCCTTGGACGTCCTCGGCGTGCAGCCATGACCGACGCTGGCCGATCCGGACGACGAACCCCGCGACGCGCGGGTAGCCCGGCTCGGTTCGCACGACGACGTCGTCGAGCCGGCCGAGGAACCGGCCCTCGGTGTCCTGGACCGGGCGGCCGACGAGTCCGGCGACCGAGACAAGGGACCCGGCGAACACCTGGCGGGCACGAGCGCGTCCCGCGGACGCGGCGGGCGTGGCCCGAGCGACGCGGAGGCGAGCCATCCGGCTCACCCGCTCTTCGGTCGTCGGCGGGGGGCCCGCGCAGGTCTGGAGCTCTTAGGAGGCAGCGAACCGGCATACGCGACATCGCCCTGCGCCCGTTCGGCCAGGCGTGCGTCCGCCGCGACGACGCCGGGTACCGCCCTGACCCACCCCTGAATGGCGCGGCCGCCCAGGACGGTGCGGTCGACGCCGGGCTGCTCGGTGAGCTCCTCGGCGTCGGCTGGGTCGACCCGGGCGTGCAGCGCACACTGGCCGCTCGGCGCGCCGGCCATGTGGCCGCCGACGAGGCCGGCGAGGCTGCCGAACGTCCGCATCGGCGTGACGGCGTCGACGTCCTGGAGCGCCTCGCGGAGGCGGTTCGCCAGAACCTCGTCGTGTGCCATGGGACCAGTATGCCGACACGCCCGACCGCCCCGCCCCGGACGACGGCGGCTGGCAAGATGTCAGCCATGGCGGACCCCCGGTTCGACCCGTTGTCCGAGCTGCGTGAGGGCGGCGAGGAGGAGTTCGACGTCTTCACGTGGGGGACGGTGTTCCTCGACATCATCTTCAGCGGCCTCGAGCGGCTGCCCGCCCCCGGTGCGGAGGAGTGGGCGGGGGGCATGGCCTCGTGCCCGGGTGGCGTCGCCAACCTCGCGGTCGCAGCCCGCCGGCTCGGGCTGCGGACAGCGCTGGCGGCGGCATTCGGGGACGACGACTACGGAGACTTCTGCTGGCGGACGCTCGCCGAACAGGAGCATGTCGACCTGACGAGGTCGCGGCGGTTCGAGGGGTGGCACAGCCCGGTCACCGTCTCGATGTCCGTGCACAACGACCGGAGCATGGTGACGCACGAGCATCCAGCCCCGATGTCGCCCGACGCGCTCATCGGACGCCCACCCAGGGCCAAGGCCGTCATCGTCGACCTGGCCGCCTGCCGGGCGTTCGGCTCGGACGACCCGACGTGGGTCGAGCTGGCCCGCGCGGACGGGTCGCTGGTCTTCGCCGACCTCGGCTGGGACCCCTCAGGCAGCTGGCCGGCCTCCGTCCTCGACCACCTCGGCCACTGCCACGCGTTCACGCCGAACGCGGCGGAGGCCATGGCCTACACACGGACGGCGACGCCGCAGGAGGCGCTCTACGCCATCGCCGACCTCGTTCCTCTCGCCGTCGTGACGAACGGGCCCGAGGGAGCCCTCGCCATCGACTCGGGGACGGGGGAGGAGTGCCGTATGCCGGCGCTGCGCGTCCAGGAGCTCGACCCGACCGGTGCCGGCGACGTCTTTGCCGCGGCGCTCGTCCTCGGGACGCTCAAGGGATGGCCGCTGCACGACCGGCTCGCGTTCTCGACGCTGTGTTCCGGCCTGGCGATGCAGCAGTATGGCGGCTCGCTGGCGGCGCCCGGCTGGGGGGACATCGCCGACTGGTGGACGTGTCTGCGGGAGAGCAACGCCAAGGACGCCTACTCGGTGTCGGTCAGACGCCGATACTCCTTCCTCGAGGGCATCGTCACAGATGTCCCGGCGGAGGCGTGCCGGCGTGCAACGGCGACCATCGCGCGGCTCGCGGACACCCCTGGTTTCGCGTGACGGCGTGAAAGGCTGGCATCCATGGCGGAGGTCGAACGGGTGTGGGTCGACGGGCGGCTGCTCGGGCCGGCGGAGCCGGCGGTGTCTGCCCTCGACCATGGGATCAGCGTCGGCGACGGGGCGTTCGAGGCGCTGAAGGTCGTCGACGGCGTGGCCTTCGCCATGGGCCGGCACCTCGTCCGGTTCCGTCGGACGCTGACGGGGCTGGGGCTCTCCGGGTTCTCCGAGGACCGCCTCCGCGAGGGGATCGAGACCGTGCTCGGCGGGTCGCCGATCCCGTTCGGGCGGTTGCGCTACGTCGTCACGGCGGGTCGGGGGCCACTCGGGTCCGCACGGCTCGACGCGCCGTTGACCTACATCGTCGCGGCTGCCACGGTCGAGCACCCGGACGCCTCCGGGTCCCTCGTCACCGCCCCGTGGACGCGCAACGAACGAGCGGCGACCGCGGGACTCAAGACGACGTCCTACGCCGACAACGTCATCGCCCTGGCCTACGCGACCGACCGCGGCGCCGTCGAGGCGGTGTTCGCCAACACGCGCGACGAGCTGTGCGAGTGCACGGGCAGCAACGTGTTCGTCGTCCGTGACGGCGTCGCCATCACCCCGCCGCTGGCATCCGGCGCGCTCGCGGGCGTGACCCGCGAGCTGACGCTCGAGTGGGCGCGCGAGGCGGGGGTACCGGTCCGCGAGGAACCGGTGCCCATGTCGCACGCGCGGGACGCCGACGAGGTCTTCATCACGAGTACGACGAAGGACGTCCTGCCCATCCACGCGTGGGACGACCGTTCGTATGCCGCGCCCGGCCCGCTCACCGCGCGGCTCGTCTCCCTCTTCGCGGAACGCGCCGCCTCGTCCATGGACCCGTGACGTCGCCTACATGCCGAGCCTGGGGAGGAAGGCTCGACGTCCGCTCTCCGCTGTGAGGTAGCCTTGACCGGCCTTGACGGGCTCATCCGGACGTATAGCTCAGTTGGTTAGAGCGTTCGCTTCACACGCGAAAGGTCAGGGGTTCAAGTCCCTTTACGTCCACCCCCCTCCCGTCGTGCGTCTGCGTAGTCGCTGCCTATGGCCAGCGATTACGCAGACGCACGACGAGGGGGAGCGGGGGGCGAGCTCACGCGCGCGAGCGGACCTGGGCGATGGTGTCGCGGTACCAGGCATACGAGTCCTTGGGCGTGCGCGCCTGGGTCGTGTAGTCCACGTGGACGATGCCAAAACGCTGGAGGTAGCCCTCCGCCCACTCGAAGTTGTCGAGCAGGCTCCACAGGAAGTAGCCCGCGACGTCGATGCCCTCGGCGCGTGCCGCCACGACGGCCCGAAGGTGGGCGTCGAGGTAGTCGATGCGCTGCTGGTCGTGGACGAGTCCGTCGATGCCGGGCCCGACGGCATACGCGGCGCCGTTCTCCGTGATGTGGACGGGTGGAAGGCCGTCCCCGAAGCGGTCCCGGAGCCACCGGAGGATCTCGAGGAGGCCCTGAGGGTAGACCGGCCAGTCGAAGTCGGTCCGCTTCGGCGTCGCGAACGGGACCAGCCGGGCGGGGATCCCGTCAATCTCCGCGGGGTGGCCGGCATCGGGAGCGGCGAGCGCCGTCGGGAAGTAGTAGTTCATCCCGAACAGGTCGAGCGGCGCGTGGATGACACGCAGGTCCTCCTCGACCGGTCCGGGCATCCGCTCCGCGTAGCCCTCGGGATAGCTCCCTGCCAGGATCGGTTCGACGAAGAGCTCGTTGTGGAACGCCGCGTAGGCCGCCGCGGCTGCCCGGTCGGCGTCGGAGCCGGTCGTCGGATGCGCCGGCGTGAGGTTGCACGCCGACCCGACGGACCTGGCACCGGCGGCCCGGAGCCGCTCGACCGCCAGGCCGTGGCCGAGCAACAGGTGGTGGGCGACGGGGAGCGCGTCGGCCCCAAGCGTCCGCCCCGGTGCGTGGATGCCCCGGGCATAGCCGAGGTCCATGACGACCTGTGGCTCGTTGACCGGGAACCAGATGGCGACCCGATCGGCGAGCCGCTCGGCGACGGCCGTCGTATAGTCGCCGAACCGCAAGGCCGTCTCACGGTCGAGCCACCCGCCGCGTGCCTCCAGGGCGGACGGCAGGTCCCAGTGGAAGAGCGTGGCCGCCGGCTTGATCCCCTTGGCGCACAACGCATCGACGAGACGGTCATAGAAGCCGAGACCCTCGGGGTTGATCGCGCCGGCGCCGTCCGGCTGCACTCGCGGCCACGCGATGGAGAACCGGTAGGCGTCGATGCCGAGCCCCGCCATGAGGTCGACGTCCGCCGCCCACCGGTGGTAGTGGTCGTCGGCGACCGCCCCGCTGCTCCCGTCGCGGATCGCACCAGGCCGCTCGCAGAAGTCGTCCCACACGCTGCGTCCCCGGCCCCCCTCCGAGACCGCGCCCTCGATCTGGTAGCTCGCCGTCGAGGTCCCGAAGACGAAGTCGGCGGGCAGGTCCAGCGGTTCCGTCGTCACACGCTTCAGCGTAGGGGGGCCGAACTCGGTCGTGGGGCTCCGGCTCGGACGGATAGGCTCGACACGGCCTGTCCCGTATGCCGGCCACCGGTACACCGGACCTCACCGTCACCTCCTTAAGGAGCAGAGCGCCATGTCGGCCGAGATCACCGTCCAAGTCGCCGGAACCGAGCGATCGGTGCCCGCGGGGACGACCTGCGCCGACCTCTTCGGCGGCGACCGCGCCGTCGTCGTCGCTCGGGTCAACGGGGTCCTCGTCGATCTGGTCCGGGCGCTCGCCGACGGCGACGCCGTCGAGCCGGTCCGCGTCGACGAAGCCGACGGACTGAACGTCCTGCGCCACTCGTGCGCGCACGTGCTCGCCCAGGCGGTCCAGGAGGTCAACCCGGCCGCCCGTCTCGGCATCGGCCCACCCATCCGGGACGGCTTCTACTACGACTTCGACGTCGAGACACCGTTCACCCCGGAGGACCTCAAGTCCCTTGAGAAGGTCATGCAGCGGATCATCAACGAGGGCCAGACCTTCGTCCGCCGTGAAGTCACCGACCCGCAGGCGCTCGACGAGCTCAAGGACGAGCCGTACAAGTGCGAGCTCGTCGGCCTGAAGTCCACGGCCGCGGACGCCGCCGAGGGGGCGTCGATGGAGGTCGGCGAGGGCGGCCTGACGATCTACGACAACCTCCGCCGCGACGGGTCCCGGGCGTGGGGTGACCTGTGTCGTGGTCCGCACGTGCCGACGACGAAGGTCATCGGCAACGCGTACAAGCTCATGCGGAGCGCAGCGGCATACTGGCGTGGCTCGGAGAAGAACCCCCAGCTCCAGCGGATCTACGGCACCGCCTGGCCGAGCAAGGACGAGCTCAAGGCGTACCTCGAGGGCCTCGCCGAGGCCGAGCGCCGGGACCACCGCAGGCTCGGGATCGAGCTCGACCTCTACTCCTTCCCCGACGAGCTCGGCTCCGGCCTGCCCGTCTTCCACCCCAAGGGCGGCGTCCTCAAGCGCGTCATGGAGGACTACGCCCGGCAACGGCACATCGACGAGGGCTTCCTCTACGTCGGCACCCCGCACATCACCAAGGAGGGGCTCTTCCACACCTCCGGGCATCTGCCGTACTACGCGGACACGATGTTCCCGCCGATGACGATGGAGGGCAGCGACTACTACCTCAAGGCGATGAACTGCCCGATGCACAACCTCATCTACAAGTCGAGAGGGCGTTCCTACCGCGACCTGCCGATGAGGCTGTTCGAGTTCGGGCACGTCTACCGCTACGAGAAGTCGGGTGTCATCCACGGGCTGACACGTGTCCGCGGCCTCGAGATGGACGACTCCCACTCGTACGTCACCAAGGAGCAGGCGCCCGACGAGATCCGCCACCTGCTGGGGTTCATCCTCGGGCTCCTCAAGGACTTCGGCCTGTCCGACTTCTATCTCGAGCTGTCGACGCGGGCGACAGAGGGGGAGAAGAAGGACAAGTTCATCGGGTCCGACGAGCAGTGGGAGGAGGCCACCCGGATCCTCCGCGAGACCGCCGAGGAGTCCGGGCTCGAGCTCGTCCCCGATCCCGGCGGTGCCGCGTTCTACGGGCCCAAGATCTCCGTGCAGGCCAAGGACGCCATCGGCCGTACCTGGCAGATGTCGACGATCCAGTACGACTTCAACCAGCCGCACGGCTTCGGCCTGGAGTACCAGGCAGCCGACGGCACCCGGCAGGAGCCGGTCATGATCCACTCGGCGAAGTTCGGCTCCATCGAGCGGTTCATCGGGGTCCTCGTCGAGCACTACGCCGGCGCGTTCCCTCCCTGGCTGTCGCCGGTCCAGGTCGTCGGGATCCCCGTGGCCGAGGAGTTCCAGGGCTACCTCGGCGGGGTACTGGACCGTATGCGGGAGCGCGGCATACGGGTCGAGCTCGACGCGTCCGACGACCGGTTCCCCAAGAAGATCCGCACGGCGAGCAAGTCGAAGGTCCCGTTCGTCCTCATCGCCGGCGAGGAGGACCGGTCCAAGGGATCCGTGTCCTTCCGCTACCGCGACGGCACGCAGGAGAACGGCGTCCCCGTCGAGGAGGCCATCGCGAAGGTGCTGCAGGCCATCGAGTCCCGCGTCCAGGTCTGAGCACCACCCGTCTCGGGGTAGCGCAGGACCCTGCCGAGGTCGGGCGTCACCTCGAACCGAGGTGCGGAAAACGCGCGCGGCGTCTGGCGTTCCCGGACGAACACGGCTTGGCTTGGTGTGTGCAGACCTCCCGTGGCGCCATCGCCTTCGTCGTCCGCTCCCTGGCCCTCGCCGTGCCGGCGCTCGTCGGGTGGCTGCTTCACCGGTTCGGGGGCTCGCTGACCCAGTCCGTCGACGTCCTCGTCTTCGTGCTCATCGTCATCGCCGTCGCCGCGATGGGGGACCGGGTCGGCGGGGTGCTCGCCGCCCTGTCGTCGGCGCTCTGGTTCGAGTTCTTCCTCGTCCCGCCCGTGCTGAGCTTCTCCATCGACAAGCGGGACGACATGGTCCTCGCCGTTCTCATGGTCGTCGTCGGCATCGGCGTGACGGAGCTCGCCGTGTGGGGTATCCGCCAGGATGCCGAGCTGGGTCGACAGATCGGCATCGTCAACGGCCTCGCCGAGGTCGCGAGCAGCTCCGCCGCCGGAGTGCCGCCGTCCGACCTCGAGGTCCGGATCTCCCACGGGATCACGGCTGTCCTCGGCGCGGAGCGTTGCACCTTCGTTCCGGGGCCGGTCCCGTCGTTCGGCGCGATCCTCGGCCGGGACGGTGAGGTCAGCGTGGGTGGCAGCCCGAGTGACGTGGCCCGCAACGGGCTCCCCGTCGACCAGCCCCTCATGATCCCCGTGTTCCGCCACGGCGAGCCCGTCGGGAGCTTCCGCGTCGTCTCCGCCACCCGGCGGATCCGCCCCTCCCGTGAGAACCTGCGCGCGGCGATCCTCCTGGCGGACCAGCTCGGCAACCTCCCGCTCGCCTCGTAGGATCGCGCGTATGCCGTCCGTCGACCCGTCGCCGACCCCACCCGAGCCGGCGCCGGCGCTCGAGGCCGCGCGGGACCTGGCCGGAGACAGCGACGGCTTCGAGCGCCTGTGGACGCCGCACCGGATGGCATACATCGTCGGCGCGCGTCCGAGTCCCGAACCGGGAGAAGGGTGCCCGTTCTGCGCAGCCCCGGCGCGCAGCGACTCCGACGGGCTCATCGTCCACCGAGGCGAGCGCTGCTACGTCGTCATGAACCTCTTCCCGTACAACCCCGGGCATGTCCTCGTATGCCCGTACCGGCACGTCAGCAGCTATGTCGACCTCACCGACGAGGAGACCCTCGAGTTCACCGCGCTGACGAAGGCGGCCATCGTGGCACTCGAGGCCGCCTCCGCGCCCATGGGCTACAACCTCGGCATGAACCAGGGGGGCGTGGCCGGCGCTGGCGTGGCGGCTCACCTCCACCAGCACGTCGTCCCCAGGTGGGCCGGCGACGCGAACTTCCTCCCGATCGTCGGTCAGACGAAGGCCCTTCCCGCGCTGCTCGAGGACACGCGCGCCGCCCTCGTCACCGCGTGGCCACGCTGAGGCCGCGGGACCAACCCACCGCGTCCGCCGACGCCGCCATGCGGCCTGGCGCGCAACCGGCGCCGCTGCGGTCAGTAGTCTGGCCGCACCATGCTGAACCGATTCGCGCGAGCCTTCGTCACCCGGCTCTTCTCCCCGCTGGCCCGGTTGTTCGTCAAGCTCGGGATCAGCCCTGACGTCGTCACCATCGTCGGCACGCTCGGGGTGTCCTCGGGCGCCCTGGTCTTCTACCCCCGACACCAGTTCTTCGTCGGGACCCTCGTCGTCACGGCCTTCGTCTTCTCCGACACCCTCGACGGGATGATGGCCCGGATGTCGGGGCGCTCGAGCGCGTGGGGGGCCTACCTCGACTCGACGCTCGACCGCGTCGGAGACGCGGCCGTGTTCGGTGGGCTCGTCCTCTGGTACTCCGCGGACGGGAGGTCGCCGACGATGGCCGCCCTCGCCCTCGCCTGCCTCATCCTCGGCAGCGTGGTCTCGTACGCCCGGGCCCGTGCCGAGGGCCTCGGGTTCGTGGCCAACGTCGGCATCGCCGAGCGTGCCGACCGGCTCGTCGCCGTGCTGGCGGCGACCGGCCTTGTCGGGCTGGGTCTGCCGGAGGTCGTCCTCGGCGTTGTCCTCGTCATCCTGGCTCTCGCCAGCCTGATCACCATCGTCCAGCGGATGATGCTCGTCCGCCGCCAGGCATTCACCCCGACCCCGGAGCACTGACATGAGCGCCATCGCCGATCGCCTTGTCATGCGCGGATACCGGGCCGGGTGGTTCGTCGCCCGTGTCCTGCCGGAGCGGACCGCACACCGAGTGGCCCGCGGGATCGGTGACCGTTCGTATGCCCGCAACGGTCTCTCGGTCCGCAGGCTCCGGGCCAACTACGCCCGTGTCCGGCCCGAGCTGGGCGCCGGGGAGCTGGAGGACCTCGTCCACGCCGGGATGCGCTCGCATGTCCGCTACTGGTGTGACGCGTTCCGCCTGCCGACGATGGACAACGACGCGATCGCGGCACGCGTGCGGGTGGAGGGGGACGCGGCGCCGCGCGCCCAGCTTGCGGCCGGCCGTCCCGTCGTCGCGTTCCTCGGGCACATCGGCAACTGGGACATCGCCGGCGCGTGGGCAACCTTCGCGATGAAGCCTGTCACGACCGTTGCCGAGCGCCTCAAGCCCGAGGAGCTGTTCCGCGACTTCCTCGCCTTCCGGGAGTCCCTCGGAATGACGATCTTTCCCCTGACGAGCGGCGAGGACGTCTTCGCCAAGCTTGTCGACGCGACCGAGGGGCCGGTCATCGTGCCGCTGCTCGCCGACCGGGACCTGACCAGGCGCGGAGTTGTCGTGCAGCTGTGCGGGCACGAGGCGAGTGCGGCGGCGGGTCCGGCGGCGTTGGCGCTCCGGACGGGCGCAGCGCTCTACCCCGTCTCCATCATCTACGAGCCGTGCGCCGAGCTGCCCTCGGGATGGCGGACGGTCATCACCTTCCACGACCGGGTCGCGGAGCCGGAGGTGGGCACCCAGGAGGAGCGCGTCGCGGCGATGACCCAGGCGTGCGTCGACGCGTTGGGACGGACCATCGCGACGCACACCGAGGACTGGCACATGTTCCAGAAGGTCTTCCTCGACCCCGGGGAACGGCCGTCGGGGGCCTCTGCGGGATCTGCTCAGTGAAGATCGGCATCGTCTGCCCGTACTCCTTCGACGTCCCCGGAGGCGTCCAGTTCCACGTCCGCGACCTCGCCGAGCACTTCATCGCCGAAGGGCACACGGTCTCTGTGCTGGCGCCTGGGGATGAGGACGGGCGCCACCCGCACTACCTCGTCCCCTGTGGCAGAGCGGTTCCGGTGCGCTACAACGGTTCCGTCGCCCGGGTGAACATCGGACCCGTCACGGCGACGCGGACGAGCCGGTGGCTCGATGACGGCGACTTCGACATCGTCCACCTTCACGAACCCGTGACGCCGAGCGTCTCTCTCCTCGCGCTCCGGGCGACCGACCGCCCCGTCGTCGCGACCTTCCACACGAGCCTGCTCCGCTCGCGCGCCATGCAGGCGGCCAGCCCGTTGCTGCAGCCCTTGATCGAGCGCATCCTCGGCCGCATCGCCGTGTCGGAGGCGGCACGGTCCACCGTGACCTCCCACCTCGGCGGGGACGCCGTCGTCATCCCCAACGGCGTGCGGACCCGGTTCTTCCGCGACGCCGAGGCCAGAGCCGAGTGGCAAGGCGCCCCCGAGGCGCCGACGCTGGCCTTCCTCGGCAGGATCGACGAGCCGCGCAAGGGGCTGCACGTGCTCGCCGAGGCAATGACCCAGATCCTCGCCGCTCACCCCGGCACGCGTCTGCTCGTCGCCGGACCGGGAGACGTGGAGGCGGCCAGGGATCGGCTGTCTCCCGCCGTCCGGGCAGCGACGACGTTCCTCGGCCTCGTCTCCGAGGAAGAGAAGTCGGCGCTCCTGACGTCCGTCTCGGCATACGTCGCACCGCACACGGGCGGGGAGAGCTTCGGGATCGTGCTCGTCGAGGCGATGGCGGCCGGGGCCCCTGTCGTCGCCAGCGACCTGACCGCGTTCATCGGTGTCCTCGGGACGCCACCGGCCGGTGTCGTCTTCCCCGTGGCGGATGCCGGAGCGCTGGCGGAGGCTGTTGTCCGCCTCCTCGACGACGGGCGCCTGAGCGACCGCCTGCGCCTGGCGGGACCACGCCGTGCGGCAGCCTTCGACTGGGACACGGTGGCGACGCAGATCATGGCCGTGTACGAGACGGTCCTGCACGCCGCCGACAGCGCTCAGGCGGACAGCGTGTGGAGCCGCTTCTTCCGAGGGGGGCGGTCGACGTGAGTGGCCTCGCCTGGGTCGTTCTTCTCGTCGTCGTCCTCGCCGTGGGGTGGTACCTCACGTACAGCGCGGCCCGGCTCGACCGCCTCCATGCACGCGCCGAGGGTGCGCTCACGGCCCTGGACGCGCAGCTGGTCCGCCGTGCCGAGGCGACCCTCGAGCTGGCCAACTCCGGCGAGCTCGATGCGGCGAGCTCCCTCATCCTCGCTGCTGCGGCATCGGAGAGCCTCGAACGGCAGACGGAGCATCTGGTCGACGGGGATCTGCTCGACGGCGTCCACTTCGGCGGACGGGAGTCCGTCGAGTCCGACCTCACCGCGGCCCTCACGACGGCGTTGACGCCTGACGTCGTCGCCCAGGTGCGGGCCGCCGGCCAGATCGGCGCGGCGGACCTCGAGCGGATCGAGGCCGCCGCCATCCGGGTTCAGCTCGCCCGCCGGTTCCACAACAACGCCGTCACGGATGTCCGGCGGGTGCGCGAGAAGGGGGTCGTCCGGCTCTTCCGCCTCGCCGGGCACGCGCCCCTGCCCGAGACCGTCGAGTTCGACGACACCGTCCCCGGCGTACGGCGGTGAGCGGTTCGAGGTGACCGGGGGCCCGATCCCGGTAGCGGATTACCTCGAACGGAGGCAGGTACCTAGAATCGTGGGGCGTTCCCTCCCCAAGACAAGGACCCGATCATCGTGAGCACCACCCCGACCGACCCCTCCGGCGCGACGACCGGCACAAGCCGCGTCAAGCGCGGCATGGCCGACATGCTCAAGGGCGGCGTCATCATGGACGTCGTCACCGCCGAGCAGGCACGAATCGCGGAGGACGCCGGTGCCGTCGCCGTCATGGCCCTCGAACGGGTCCCCGCGGACATCCGCGCCCAGGGTGGCGTCTCCCGGATGAGCGACCCGGACATGATCGACGGCATCATCGCGGCCGTCTCCATCCCGGTCATGGCCAAGGCCCGCATCGGCCACTTCGTCGAGGCCCAGGTCCTCCAGGCGCTCGGCGTCGACTACGTCGACGAGTCCGAGGTGCTCACGCCCGCCGACTACGCCAACCACATCGACAAGTGGGCCTTCACGGTGCCCTTCGTCTGCGGAGCGACCAACCTCGGCGAGGCCCTCCGCCGCATCACCGAGGGGGCCGCCATGATCCGCTCGAAGGGCGAGGCCGGCACGGGTGACGTGTCCAACGCGACGGCCCATATGCGGCAGATCCGCGGCGCGATCAACCGGCTCCGCACGATGAGCCCCGACGAGCTCTTCGTCGCGGCCAAGGAGCTCCAGGCGCCCTACGACCTCGTCGCCGAGGTCGCCGCTGCGGGCCGTCTGCCCGTCGTCCTCTTCACGGCGGGTGGGATCGCGACCCCCGCCGACGCGGCGATGATGATGCAGCTCGGCGCCGAGGGCGTCTTCGTCGGCTCGGGCATCTTCAAGTCCGGCAACCCCGCCAAGCGGGCCGAGGCCATCGTCAAGGCGACGACCTTCTACGACGACCCATCCGTGGTCGCCGATGTCTCCCGCGGACTCGGTGAGGCCATGGTCGGCATCAACGTCGAAGAGATCCCGCAGCCACACCGGCTCGCCGAGCGCGGGTGGTGAGGCGCCCGACCGTCGGAGTCCTCGCCGTCCAGGGCGACGTCCCAGAACACCTCGCCGCTCTCGAGTCCGTCGGCGCGCGCGCGGTCAGGGTCCGTCGTCCGACCGAGCTCGACACGGTCGACGCCCTCGTCCTGCCCGGCGGCGAGTCGACGACGATCGACCGGCTCGTGCGCACCTTCGGCCTCTACGACCCGATCAGGGCCCGTCTCCGGGCCGGTATGCCGGCGTACGGCTCGTGTGCGGGGATGATCCTGCTCGCCGACCGGATCGTCGACGGCCGCCCCGACCAACAGACCCTCGGCGGTCTTGACGTCACCGTCCGCCGCAACGCCTTCGGCCGCCAGGTCGACAGCTACGAGGAGGACCTGACGATCGCCGGAACCGAGGGTCGGATCCGGGCCGTCTTCATCCGCGCCCCGTGGGTCGAGGACGTCGGCCCGGGCGTGGAGGTCCTCGCCCGGACCGGGCACGGTCCGGGCGCCGGTAGGATCGTCGCCGTCCGCGAAGGGCCTGTCCTGGCGACGTCCTTCCACCCGGAGCTGACCGGAGACCACCGCGTGCATCGGCTCTTCATCGAGATCGTGAGGGAAGGTTCATGAGCGGCCACTCGAAATGGGCCACGACGAAGCACCAGAAGGCGGCCAAGGACGCCAAGCGGAGCAAGCTGTTCGCCAAGCTCATCAAGAACATCGAGGTCGCCGCCCGGATGGGCGGCGGTGACCCCGGGGGCAACCCGACCCTCTACGACGCCATCCAGAAGGCGAAGAAGTCCTCGGTCCCCAACGACAACATCGACCGCGCCGTCAAGCGCGGCTCCGGCGCCGAGGGGGGCGCCGCGGCCTACGAGACGATCATGTACGAGGGCTACGCGCCCGGCGGCGTCGCCATCCTCATCGAGTGTCTGACGGACAACCGCAACCGTGCGGCCGCCGAGGTCCGGACCGCGCTCGCCCGCAACGGAGGGAACCTCGCCGACCCCGGCTCTGTCGCCTACCTCTTCAACCGCAAGGGTGTCGTCATCGTCCCCAAGGAGGGTGGGGTCACCGAGGACGCCGTCCTCGAGGTCGTCCTCGACGCGGGCGCCGAGGAGGTCAACGACAACGGCGACAGCTTCGAGATCATCAGCGAGGCGTCCGACTTCGTCGGCGTGCGCACCGCCCTCCAGAGCGCCGGGATCGACTACGACTCGGCGGAGGCGTCCTTCGTCCCGAGCATGCAGGTCCCGCTCGACCTCGAGGGCGCCCGCCGGATGATCCGCGTCATCGACGCCCTCGAGGACTCCGACGACGTCCAGAACGTCTTCGCCAACGGTGACATCCCCGACGACGTCCTCGCCGAGCTCGACGAGGAGTGAGCCCGCCGGTGCGGGCGTGTTGCTGCGGTATGCCGGTCCCTCGCGCCGGTAGGTTTGCTCCCGAACACCTGTTCGGACGGAGGCGGGAGTGTCGGGCGTGCGCGTACTCGGGGTCGACCCTGGCCTGACCCGATGCGGTCTCGGCGTCGTCGAGGGCACCCCCGGCCGGGTCTTGATGGTCGCCGTCGGCGTCGTGCGGACCCCGTCGGGCGCGGCGACGGGGGACCGGCTCGCCTTCCTCCAGGACCGCCTCGACGAGTGGCTCGACCGCTACGAGCCCGATGTCATCGCCGTCGAGCGCGTCTTCGCCGACGTCAACGTCGCCACCGTCATGACGACGGCTCAGGCGACGGCGATCCCGCTCCTCGCCGGTGCCCGCCGTGGACTGCCGGTCGCCCTGCACACGCCGACCGAGGTGAAGGCGAGCGTGACCGGGACGGGGCGCGCCGACAAGGCCCAGGTGACGGCGATGGTGACCCGGATCCTTCGTCTGACCGAGCCACCGCGACCGGCGGACGCGGCCGACGCCCTCGCGCTGGCCATCTGCCACCTGTGGCGCGGGCCGACGATGGATCGCCTCGCCTCCGGGGCCGCGTCCGAGCGGGCCCGGCTCGCCGCCCGGAGGCTCGCATGATCGCCTCCGTCAACGGGACGACCCGATCCGTCGGGCTCGACCGAGTCGTCGTCGAGGTCGGTGGCGTCGGCCTCCTGCTCCACGCGACGCCTGCGACCGCCTCCGGATGCCGGGTCGGGAGGCCGGCCGAGCTCGCCACAAGCCTCGTCGTCCGCGAGGACTCGCTGACGCTCTTCGGGTTCGCCACCGACGACGAACGCGACCTCTTCGAGACGGTCCAGACGGTCAGCGGCATCGGACCGCGCCTGGCCCTGGCGATGCTCGCCGTCCTCAGCCCCGACCAGATCCGCGCTGCGGTCACCTCGGCCGACCACGCGACCCTGACCAAGATCCCTGGGGTCGGCAGGAAGTCCGCCGAACGGATCGTCCTCGAGCTCAGGGACAAGCTCGGCTTGCCGAGCGCCACGACCGGGCGGCCGGCGCCCGGCCCGTCTACCGCGGCGCCGCCCTGGCGCGAGCAGGTCATCGAGGCGCTCGTCGGGCTCGGCTGGAGCGCCAAGCAGGCCGGCGACGCCGTCGACCGGGTTGCGCCCGCCCCCGGCGAGGCCGTCGACATCGCGACCGTCCTGCGCAACGCGCTGCGGACCTTGGGCCGGTGAGATAGTGCCCCCGGGGGACTGGAGCTGCGACCTTCGGGAGTCCGACGACTCCTACGACGCGACGGCGCGCGTGGTCGACCCGTCCGGTTCGGAGGACGAGCGCGCGGTCGAGGCGGCGCTGCGACCGAAGCGGCTCGCCGACTACGTCGGTCAGCGGAAGGTCCGCGACCAGCTCGGCCTCGTCCTCGAGGCTGCCCGCCGCCGTGGGGCGCCTCCTGACCACATCCTCCTGTCCGGGCCACCCGGGCTCGGCAAGACGACGTTGGCCATGATCGTCGCCGCCGAGGTCGAGAAGCCGATCCGGGTGACCTCGGGCCCCGCCATCCAGCACGCCGGCGACCTTGCGGCCATCCTGTCCTCGCTCATGGAGGGCGAGGTCCTCTTCCTCGACGAGATCCACCGGATGGCCCGCGGAGCCGAGGAGATGCTCTACCTCGCCATGGAGGACTTCCGAGTCGACGTCGTCGTCGGCAAGGGCCCCGGCGCCACGGCGATCCCCCTGGAGCTGCCGCCGTTCACCGTGGTCGGCGCGACGACGCGCTCCGGCCTCCTACCGGCCCCCCTGCGGGACCGCTTCGGCTTCACCGGCCACCTCGACTTCTACTCCGCAGAAGACCTGGCGCGCATCGTCCGCCGGTCGTCGGGCCTGCTCGGGATCGAGGCGGCCGACGAGGGGATCCGCGAGATCGCCTCGAGGTCACGGGGGACACCCCGGATCGCCAACCGGCTTCTCCGGCGCGTTCGGGACTGGGCGCAGGTCCACGGTGACGACATCGTCGACCTCCGGGCCGCCCAGGCGGCGTTGACCCTGTTCGACGTCGACGAGGCCGGCCTCGACCGGCTCGACCGGGCGGTCATCGAGGCGCTCTGCCGCCGGTTCGGGGGCGGGCCGGTCGGGCTCTCCACCCTCGCCGTCGCCGTCGGGGAGGAGGCGGACACCCTCGAGGCGGTCGCGGAGCCCTACCTCGTCCGTGAAGGCTTCATCGTCCGCACGCCGAGGGGTCGCGCCGCGAGCGCACGCGCGTGGTCGCATCTGGGGCTCACCCCGCCGACGTCGACCGGGCAACCGGTGCTCCCGCTGGAGGACTCGGGGCCCACGCGCTTCGGGGACTGACGGCATACGAGACCGGGAGGCGCCGCCCGCCAGGCGCGTTCGGTAGTTCGGTCCACCGTCGGTAGACTGGCTCGGTGGCCCGGCGTGCCGGGCTGCTTCCACGTTCGACCACCACAGGACCGCCCGATGACCACTGGATCCACCTACGGCTTGCTGCTGTTGGCCCTCCCCGTCGTGCTCCTCGTCATCCTCATGGTCGCCCAGCGACGGAACCAGCGAGCTGCTCGCGACGTGCAGGCGTCCGTCGTCGTCGGCGACCGCATCATGACGACCTCCGGCCTCCAGGGGACGGTGGCGTCGCTCGACGACACGACGATGGGCCTCGAGGTGGCGCCCGGGGTCATCCTCACGTTCGACCGACGTGCCATCGGAATGAAGGTGTCCTGATCATGGCCAGTGGGACCGTCCGGACGGAGCGTCGCACCCTCGCAACGCTGCTCGTCATCGTCCTGGGACTTGTCGGATGGCTCCTGGCGGGCCACCAGTGGGGCAGCGCGCAGCTTTCGCCGCGTCTCGGCCTTGACCTCAAGGGCGGCACGCAGATGATCCTCACCCCCAAGCTCGTCGGCGGACAGACGGTCAACAGCAACCAGGTCAGCCAGGCCCGCGACATCATCGTCGAGCGCGTCAACGCCAACGGCGTCAGCGGCGCCCAGGTGACGACCGAGGGCACCGACAACATCGTCGTCTCGATCCCCGGCACGCCGACGCAGGAGACCCTCGACGCCATCCAGAAGTCGTCGCAGATGCAGTTCCGGGGAGTCCTGAAAGCCGCATCGGGAACCCCCCTCGTCCTTCCCACGCCGACCGGCACCGCGACGAGCGGCTCGACGGGCACAGCCTCCGGCACGGCGACCTCCGCTCCGGGGGCCACCTCCTCGCCGTCGTCCGGCGCGAAGTCGGTCGTTCCCGGCTCGCTCCGGGCCGCGACGACCCCGGTCGCCACGACGAGCACGACGACCGCCAACGGGACCGCGACGACGCCGACCTCGGGGGCGACGCCAACCGACCCCAACAGCGCGGCGTGGATCACGCCAGCGCTGACCACGCAGTTCACCGACCTCAACTGCGGCGCGCGCGGCGCCCTGGCCAACCTGGTCGACGACCCGAAGAAGCCGCTCGTCACATGCTCGACGGACGGCGCGGAGAAGTACATCCTCGGTCCCGTCATCGTCGGCGGCGCCAGCATCACGGACGCGTCGGCCGGCTACGTGACGAACCAGAGCGGCACGCAGACGACCCAGGTCGCCATCAACCTGACGTTCGGGGGAGCGGGCGCCAAGGCATACGGCGCAGCCAGTGAACGCATGGTCCTGCTCCCCGACCCGTTCAACCGGATGGCGGCGACGCTCGATGGCAAGGTCATCGTCGCGCCCCGGTTCGACTCGGCGATCCCCGACGGCCGCGCCCAGATCACCGGCTCGTTCACCATCGAGCAGGCCCGCCTCCTCGCGCAGGAGCTGAAGTTCGGCGCCCTCCCGATCTCCTTCACCCTCCAGACGCAGAACACGATCGCCCCGACCCTCGGCTCCGACCAGCTACGCCTCGGCCTCCTCGCCGGCCTCATCGGCCTCCTGCTCGTCGTCGTCTACTCCCTCTTCCAGTACCGCGCCCTCGGCCTCGTCACCGTCACCTCGCTGATCCTCGCCGGGTTGCTCACGTACCTGTCGGTGACCCTCCTGGGATGGGGCTACAACTATCGGCTCGACATGGCCGGCGTCACCGGGATCATCGTCGCCATCGGCGTCACCGCGGACTCCTTCATCGTCTACTTCGAGCGCGTCCGTGACGAGGTCCGGGAGGGACGTGCCCTTCGCAGCGCGGTCGAGAGCGGCTGGGCGCGCGCCCGCCGGACCATCCTCGCGGCCGATACCGTCAACTTCCTCGCCGCTGCCGTCCTCTACACCCTTGCCTCGGCCGACGTCCGCGGCTTCGCCTTCACCCTCGGCCTGACGACGATCCTCGACCTCGTCATCGTCTTCCTCTTCACCCACCCGACGGTCGCGCTCCTGTCCGGCACGAGGTTCTTCGGCGGAGGGCACCGCTGGTCCGGGCTGGACCCCGAACGGCTCGGCGCGAAGGCGTTCCGCTACGTCGGCCGCGGCCGAGTGGACATGGCCCCGGCACGACGACCGGTCGCCGACAACGAGGGGGCGGTCCTGTGACGAGCTTCGCGCAGTTCGGCAACGACCTCTACACGGGCAAGCGGTCGATCGACTTCGTCGGCCGCCGCCGCACCTGGTACGCCATCTCGGGGGTCCTCATCCTCCTCGCCCTCCTCGGCCTCGGGGTGCGACACCTCAACCTCGGACTCGAGTTCCGCGGCGGGTCCGAGTTCCGCGTCTCCAACATCGTCGTCCCGAGCGGCTACGAGGCGACGGCCCGGACGGCGGTCGCCTCCGCCTCGCCCGGTCACCCGGCCGAGGTCACCAGGCTCGGCAGCGGAACGACGGGCACGGTCAGGGTCCAGACCGCCAAGCTCGAGCCGACCCAGATCAGCGCCGTGCGCCAGTCCCTCGCCAAGGCCTTCTCGACGACAGAGAATGACGTCTCGGCGACCTTCGTCGGCCCCTCGTGGGGTGCGTCCGTCAGCAAGAAGGCCCTCAAGGCCCTCATCATCTTCCTCGTCCTCGTCTCCGCGACGATGGCGCTGTACTTCCGGACGTGGAAGATGGCCGTCGCCGGGGTCGTGGCCCTCCTCCATGACCTCCTCATCACGGTCGGGGTCTACGCCCTGACCGGCTTCCAGGTCACTCCGGCGTCGATGATCGGCTTTCTGACGATCCTCGGGTACTCGCTCTACGACACCGTCGTCGTGTTCGACAAGGTCCGCGAGAACACGACGGACGCGTTCGCCAACGGGCGGCTGTCCTACCCGCAGGCGACGAACCTCGCCGTCAACCAGACCCTCGTCCGGTCGATCAACACCACTGTCGTCGCGCTGCTTCCGATCGCGGCGATCCTCGTCGTCGGATTCACCATCCTCGGCCCGGGGACGCTGCTCGACCTCGCGCTCGCCCTGTTCGTCGGCATCGCCGTCGGCGCCTACTCCTCGATCTTCATCGCGACGCCGCTGCTCGTGACGATGCGGATGCGAGAACCCGCGGTGAAGGAGCTCGGCCTGAGGGCCCAGCGGTCCCAGGCGCGGGAGTCGCGGCTCGTCCCCGCCGACGCCGTCGCGGGCGCGACGAACGCCGGACGTGCCGGTCCGGTGCCCACCACGCCTGTCGCGACGGCCGAGGACACCGACGCTGCGGCCGAGCCCGCCGAGGCGACGCTCACCGGCCGCGCGGTCCACCGGTACGCCCAGACGGCCGGGCCACGCAACCAGCCGCGGCGGACCCCCAAGTCGCGTCGCTGACGCCGCAGGAAGCACCGAGCACGCGGAACTAGACTCCGTTCATGGCGGAGTCGACGAGGGCAGGCGGCGGGTCGAGCCGCGCCCGTGCCCGCGCGCGACTGGCGTGGATCGGCGGCGGTCCACGGCCGACGGCGACGAACCCGGCCCTCGAGCCGATGCTCGCCATCGTCCACGCGACGCACCCCAAGGCCGACCTCTCCGTGCTCACGCGCGCGTATGCGACGGCCGCGGCGGCCCACGAGGGGCAGCTGCGCAAGAGCGGGGATCCCTACATCACCCACCCCCTCGCCGTCGCGACCATCCTCGCCGAGCTCGGGATGCCCCCGACGACGCTCGCCGCTGCCCTTCTTCATGACACGGTGGAGGACACGGCATACGGGATGGACCGGCTGGAGAGGGAGTTCGGGCCGGAGATCGCCAAGCTCGTCGACGGCGTCACGAAGCTGGACCGGCTGACCTACGGGGACGCCGCAGCGGCGGAGACGGTTCGCAAGATGATCGTCGCGATGGCCAAGGACATCCGCGTCCTGCTCATCAAGCTCGCCGACCGGCTCCACAACGCGCGGACGTGGCGCTATGTGTCGAAGGAGTCGGCGCAGCGCAAGGCGACCGAGACCCTCGAGATCTACGCGCCGCTCGCGCATCGGCTGGGGATGAACACGATCAAGTGGGAGCTGGAGGACCTGGCCTTCCAGACGCTCTACCCCAAGGTCTACGACGAGATCGTGCGCCTCGTCGCCGAGCGCACCCCGGCCCGGGAGGAGGCGCTCGCGAAGATCAGCGAGCAGGTCCTCGCGGACCTCACGGCGGCCCGGATCAAGGCCGTCGTCACGGGCCGGCCGAAGCACTACTACTCCGTCTACCAGAAGATGATCGTCGGCAAGCGGGACTTCGACGACATCCACGACCTCATCGCCGTCCGAGTCCTCGTCGACACCGTCCGTGACTGCTACGCCGCGCTCGGTGCGCTCCACGCTCGGTGGCTGCCGGTGCCGGGCCGGTTCAAGGACTACATCGCCAAGCCGAAGTTCAACACGTACCAGAGCCTCCACACAACCGTCGTTGGCCCGGAAGGCCGCGTCGTCGAGATCCAGATCCGCACGCATGCCATGCACCGCAAGGCGGAGTACGGCGTCGCCGCGCACTGGAAGTACAAGGAGGACACCCGCGCCGGCCACAAGGAGGCCCGTCCCCTCGCCGTCACCGAGACCGAGAGCACGGAGATGACCTGGCTGCGCCAGCTCATGGACCTCCAGCGGGAGGCCTCGGACCCGGAGGAGTTCCTCGAGTCACTCCGGTTCGAGATCATCGAGGACGCCGTTTACGTCAACACCCCACGCGGCAAGGTCATCGACCTGCCCTCCGGGTCGACGCCCGTGGACTTCGCGTATGCCGTCCATACCGAGGTCGGCCACCGCACCGTCGGGGCAAAGGTCAACGGCCGGCTCGTCCCCCTCGACAGCCGGCTCGAGAACGGAGACATCTGCGAGATCCTCACGAGCAAGGCGGACGGTGCCGGCCCGTCGCGCGACTGGCTCGCCTTCGTCGCGTCGGCGCGCGCGCGGAACAAGATCCGCCAGTGGTTCTCCAAGGAGAGGCGCGAGGAGGCCATCGAGACCGGAAAGACGGAGATCGCCCGCGCCATGCGTAAGCAGCGCCTGCCGCTCCAGCGCCTCATGTCCGTCGAGGTTCTCACCGGGGTCGCGACGGACCTCCGCTATGCCGACATCGACGGTCTCTACGCGGCCGTCGGCGAGGGCCACGTCTCTGCCCAGCATGTCGTCGCCCTCGTCCTCGCCTCCATGGGTGGTGAGGACGGCGCCAACGAGGACATCGCCGAGGCGGCGACGCCGAACCTCGGGCGTCCGCGGCGCTCCGGAACCGACCCGGGCGTCGTCGTCAAAGGCATGTCGGACGTCTGGGTCAAGCTCGCCCAGTGCTGCACGCCCGTTCCCGGGGACGAGATCCTCGGGTTCGTCACCCGAGGGAACGGGGTCTCGGTCCATCGGCGTGACTGTACGAACGCCGAGAACCTCCTCGCCCAGAAGGAACGTCTCGTCGAGGTCGAGTGGGCGCCGACGACGTCGAGCCTCTTCCTCGTCCAGCTGCAGGTCGAGGCGCTCGACCGGAGCCGGCTCCTCTCTGACGTCACGCGGGTGCTGTCGGACAACGGGGTCAATATCCTCTCGGCGAGCGTGCAGACCTCGAGCGACCGCACGGCCTACCTGCGGTTCACCTTCGAGATGGCCGACCCGACCCACCTCGACCACGTCATGCGGGCCGTGCGAAAGGTCGACGCCGTGTTCGACGTCTACCGCTCGACGGGTCGCCGCGGCGAGGAGGAGCCGACCATCGCGTGAGAGGACGCGCCGCGTGGGGTCGCTCAGCCGAACTCGGACAGGCCTGCCGTGGCCTGGGCGAGCCACGCCTCCTGCGCCTCGATCTTCGCTGCGAGGTCGGCGGCCTTCCTCGTGTTGCCGGCCGCCTCGGCCTTGGCGAGGTCCGCACGCACCTGGGCCAGGGAGGCCTCGAGCTGGGTCACCATCGAGCTGGCACGGGCGGCCGCCTCGGGGTTCGTGGCCTTCCACCTGCGCTCCTCGGCGTCGCGGACCCCCTGCTCGATGCGGCGGATGGCCTTCTCCGTCCGGTCGATGTCCGCACGAGGGACCTTGCCGGCCTTGTCCCACTTGTCCTGGATGGCCCGTAGCTGGGCCTTGGCGGCCTCGAGGTCGGTGACGGGGAGGATCTTCTCCGCCTCGGCGATGAGCTCGTCCTTGACGGCGAGGTTCGCGCGGAACTCCTCGTCCTCCTTGGCCGCGACGGCATCCTTGGCCTCGAAGAACGCGTCTTGTGCGGCGCGGAACCGAGCCCACAGCGCCTCGTCGTCGGAACGTGCCGCGCGACCGGCCAGGCGCCACTGGTCCATGAGCTGCTTGTAGGCCCGCGCCGTCGCGTTCCAGTCGGTGCTGGTCGAGAGCGACTCGGCCTCGGCGACGAGGCGCTCCTTGGACCGTTTGGCGTCGCTACGGGTGTCCTCGAGCTTGGCGAAATGGACGCGTCGCAGCTTGTCGAAGCTGCTCCGGGCATGGGAGAAGCGCCGCCACAGCTCGGATTCGACGTGCTTGTCGAGGCGAGCCGCGCCCCGCTGGTGGGCCCTCCACTCGTCGAGGAGGACCCGCATCCGCTCGGTCGACTGGCGCCACTGGATCGACGCCTCGGGGGTGGCGGCGATCCGCTCCGCCTCGGTGACGAGCGCCTCGCGTTCGGCCGTCGCCGCCGCGCGGGCCGCGGCGCGTTCGGCGGCCTCGGCCTCCCGGCGACGCGCAACGAGGGCCTCGATGTCGGTGACCTTGCCGCGGAGCGCGGCGAGGTCACCGACGACCGGTGGCTGCGCCGCCTGCTCGCGGAGAGGGCCCAGAAGCTCGGTCGCCTCCTTGGCCGTGACCGTGGCGGAGGTCAGCCTCTGGTGGAGGAGGTCAACCTGGGCATACAGGTCGTCGTACTTGCGAGCGAAGAGCTGGAGGGCGTCGTCGGCCGAGGCACCCGGGTAGGAGCCGACGGCACGTTCCACGTCCCCGTCGGTGACGTAGACGGTGCCGTCGTCGTCGACCCGGCCGAACCGCGCGGAGGCGGACGGCGCCGCCGCTGCCGGCACCCGGGCCGCGGCCGCCGGAGCCGGGCGGCGCGCGGCGAGGACGGCGGGGGAGGGGATGAGGCCGGGC
>JAJXUB010000008.1 GCA_021783215.1 Actinomycetes bacterium
ACCCAGGCGTCCGTCGCTGCGGCCGCCGTCGCATCCCGTCTCCCGAGGCGCGGCTCGGTCACGGTGCGCCGGTCGAGCTTCCCCGCGTGGGTGCGTCCCACGGACCTGCTGACGTCGGAGGCGGAGGCCCTGGACGCCGTGGCCGTCGCGCGGTCCATCGGGCTCGCGCGCGCCTCGGACGCCGTCGCCGCGTGGGCGGCGCTGGGCAGCCTCGCCGCGCTCGTCCGCCTCGCCGGATCACCCGGTCACGTTGCGGTCCTCGACGCCTCGGGTCGCGGCAGCCCGTTCGGCCGGTGGGCGACCGCTGCGGGCTACGCCCCGGTCGAGACCGGTGCCGCCTCCCTCCTCGCAGACGGCGGACTCGGTGACGCGGTGCCGACGGGGCTCGACGCGATCGTCCGGGTCCACCCCGCCGACTGCGACGCGGCCGACGTCGACTCGCTCCTGCGCGCCGCCGAGTGGTCGCTACGGCCCGGGGGACTCCTCGTCCTCACCCTGGCGGTCGGACCGTCGAGCGCCCCAGGGGCCGTCGCGCCCGCCGACGTCAGGGGCGTCCTCGCGCGGGCGGACGACCGAACCCTTGCCCTCGTCGGCGATCTCGACGGAGACCTGACGGCGCGGCTGCGCGGCGCCGACCTGCGGGCATCCGGGCGTAGGGGAGACGCCGCGGACGCCGCATACGGCATCGTCCGGCTCGCCTTCCGGAGGCGGTAGGTGACGACCGACGCGTTGCCCCGCAGGCAGTTCGGCGTCCTCGACGTCGTCCGCTGGGTCATCCTGCTTCTCGTGCTCGTCGCCGTCGCCGTCGCCCTCTGGCGCAACTGGCACGATGTGGCCCGGAACCTGCGCCGTGTCGGACCCGACACCCTCGGCCTCGCCCTCCTCTGCGCACTCGCGTCACCGGTCTTCACCCTCATGGCGTGGCGTCGGATCCTCGCGGACGTCGGCTCGGCACTGCACGTGGCGCCGGCGTCGGGGGTCTACTTCGTCGGCCAGCTCGGCAAGTACGTTCCCGGGTCGGTGTGGTCGATCGTCGCGCAGACGGAGATCGGGGCCCGGTTGGGCATCCCGAGGCGACGCCTCGGCGTCACGGGCCTGGTGACGATCGGCCTGGCGCTCGTCACCGGTGCGGTCGTCGGGCTGCCGGCGATCCCCCTCCTCCTGCGCAGCCGTGGCGGGGGGACCCCGTGGTGGCTCACCCTCGTCACCGCGGCCGCCTGCCTGGTGGTCCTCGCCCCGCCGGTGCTCAACCGGGTCGTCGGGCTGGCGTTGCGGGTCCTCCGCCGGGAGCCGCTGGCGCATCCCCTCTCCTCCCGGGCCCTGGTCGGGTCCACCGGCTGGCTGCTCGTGTCCTGGCTGTTCATGGGCGGGGCGGTCTGGATCCTCGCGCGGAGCCTGGCGGGCTCCGCCGCCTCGCCCTCTCACGTTCTCGCCGCGGCGTTGTGTGGGTCGGTCCTGGCGGCGACGCTGGGGATGGCGAGCCTCTTCGTGCCGGCGGGCGTCGGGGTCCGGGAGGCGGTCCTCCTCCTCCTGCTCGGCGACGTCCTGTCGACGTCGCAGGCCGCCGCCGTCGTCGTGCTGGCCCGCTTCCTCAGCATCGTCGTCGACATCGTCGCGGCGGCGGTCGGCTGGCTCTATGCGCGGACCCACCATCTCCTCGGGCGACGCGCATGACCGACGACCCCGCGCGTCGCCCCCGCAAGGAGCAGCTCGCCTACTCCGAGCTCATGGGCGCCATGCTCGACGAGGACAAGAGGCGCCGCAAGGCGGCGAAGATCATCGCCGTCCTCGGCCACGCGCTCGGCCGCTCCGGGCCGAAGCCCCTGGACGGGTTGTCCGCCCTCGACGTCGGCTGCTCGGCCGGGTTCATCGCCGACTCGCTCGCGTCGGCCGGGGCGCGGACGACGGGTGTCGACATCGACGAACCGGGGCTCGCCAAGGCCCGGGCCCGGTTCGGCGACCAGGTCGACTTCCGGCTGGGGCGAGGCGAGGCGCTTCCGCTGGACGACGAGTCCGTCGACGTCGTGGTTCTCAACCACATCTACGAGCATGTCGTCGACCCCGAGGGCGTCCTCGCCGACATCCGGCGCGTCCTTCGCCCCGGTGGGGTCCTCTATGCGGGTCTCGGCCACCGCTACCAGGTCCTCGAGCCGCACTACCGGCTGCCGTTCCTCTCGTGGCTGCCGCAAGGCGCCGCCGACCGGTACCTGCGGCTGACCCGGCGGGGTGACCACTACTACGAGCACTACTACTCACGCGCGGGGCTCAGGCGGCTCTTCGCGGGCTACGACGTGTGGGACTACACCCTCCCGGTCCTCGCGGACGCCCGAGCCTTCGCCGGTGACGACCTCGCTCCCCCCGTCGTCGGCCGCCTGCCCGAGCCGGTGCTCGCCGCGACCATCCCGCTCGTCCCGACCTACGTCTGGGTCGCCTTCAAAGGGGCCTCGGCGCCACGCGGCCCGGCCCTGCGCGCGGCCCCGCGTCATCTCCCGTGACAGCCGACGCGGTGACCCGGGTGCACCGCCCGCCCGGACCGTATGCCGTCGGCCCGACGGTCGGCTCCCTCAGGCACGGGGCCGGCGACCCGACGTTCCGGAGGGCAGGCGGTCGCCTCTGGCTCGGCCAGGCGACCCCGACGGGCCCGAGCACGCTGGCGCTGCAAGCGGACCCGCATACGGGATCGGTGGAGGCGACGGCATGGGGGGACGGCGCGACCTGGTCGCTCGACCACCTGCCGGGGCTGCTCGGGGCGGCGGACGACCCGAGCGGGTTCGAGCCTCATCATGAGGTCATCAGGCAGGCCTGGCGGCGCTTCGCCGGGTGGCGGCTGACCCGCAGCGCCCTGGTCCTCCAGTCGCTCGTGCCCGCCTGCATCGAGCAGCGGGTCACGGGCGCACAGGCCTTCGCGGCGCACGCGACCCTCGTGCGCCGCTACGGCTCCCGTGCTCCCGGGCCCGGCGCCGACGTCGGGCTGTGGGTGCCGCCGGCCCCGCGGGACTGGGCGCGGATCCCGTCATGGGAGTGGCTCCGCGCGGGCGTCGACGGTGCTCGTTCCGCCGCGGCGGTGGGCGGGTCGCGGGTTGCCACACGGCTCGAGGAGTGCTCCTCCCTGTCGCTGACGGACGCCCAGCGACGGCTGCGGGCCGTTCCAGGCGTGGGGGAGTGGACGGCGGCGGAGACGGCGCAGCGGGCGCTCGGCGACGCCGACGCGGTGAGCTTCGGGGACTACCACGTCGCCGCGGACGTCGGCTGGGCGCTGACGGGGTCGCCGGTCGACGACGACGGCCTCCGCGAGCTCCTCGAACCGTATGCCGGACACCGGTACCGGGTACAGGGCCTCGTCGGGCTCGCGGGACTTCACCGGCCCCGGCGGGCACCGCGCATGTCGCTGCCGACGCACCTGCCGCGATGAGAGCTAGGTGTGCTCGCCGATCGTCACCGTGGCCGAGCCGGGCGCAGGCCGGGCCACCTCGCCCGTGAGGTCCTCGGCCCACAGCGCGGCGACGAGCCGGGCCGTGACCCACCCGGCCACGAACGAGTCCTCGGCCGCGATCGACACCGAGCCCGGTCCGACGTCGACCCCGACCTCGCCGTCGGTCCCGTGGAGGGCGACGGCGACGGCGCGGGTGACCCGGACCGCCGCCGCCTCCTCGGTGGTGCTGCGGATCCCGTAGGCCGCCGCCTCCCGTGACCCGGGCTCGACGCCGAGCGCGGCCCGGACCGCCTCGACGTGACCGAGGGCGAACCAGTCGGACGGGCCGCTGCGGACCAGCTCCAGTGCGCCGGAACCGTGCTCGTCACCGACAAGATGTGCCAGGCCACGGACGACGGCCGCCGGCACTCCGCGGTCCTTGCCCTTGACGAGGTCGGCGGCCGCGGCGACCTCGTCGGCCAGGGCCATCGACGTGACGGCGAGCGGCCGTCCGTCGGCGTCCGTGCGACCGCGGAAGTCGTCGAGGACGACGATCCCGGAGGACCCCAGGGCGAAGTCGGTCTGCCCGACGCGCCAGGGACGGCCGGCCGTGTCGGTGATGACGACGGCGATCCCGGACTCGGGCAGGCCCGCGGCGTCGGCGATCGCCTCGCGGAGCGCCGCGGCCGCGGCATCCGCGTCCTCGGGCAGGACGAGCACCCTGTGGCTGCCGCCCGTGTTCGACGCGTCGACCCCTGCCGCCGCCATGACCGGCCCGGCCGTGGACTTCACGATCCGTGTCACGGCGCCGGGGGTGGCCCGCTCCGCGACGACCCGCCGTGTGGAGGCCGCGACGGCGCCGGTCCGGTCGTCGGCCCAGAGCCCGGCAGCCTTCGAGACGACCTTGCTCGAGACGACGACGATGTCGCCGCGTTCGAGGGTCCAGCCGGCGGCGCCGACCGACGCGACGACCAGGCGGGCCAGGTCGTCCCCCGTCCTGACCTCCGGCATCCCGGGGACGGGGATGACCGCGACGTCGGCGTTCACGGCCGGTGCGCCCTGGCGAGGTCCAGGGCCGCTCCGGCGAGCGTGGCCGCCTCGTCGACGGTTCGCATGAGGAGCGGGCGGTCCCAGACGCGGACGGTGCCACGCGCCGTCGTGTCCGCATCGCTGGGGTCGACGAGCCACGCGTCGAGGAAGTCCTCGTAGAGCCCGGCGACGGCCGTCGCCGTCGACGGGATGCCGATCGCCGTGAGGCACGCGTCGGCCCGCCCCCGGACGGGCCTGCCCCCGATGAGCGGGGATACCCCGACGATGGGGGCTGCGGTCTCGCGGAGGGCGTCGCGGACCCCCGGGACGCCGAGGATGACCCCGATGGAGACGACCGGGTTGCTCGGGGGCAGGAGGATGACGTCGGCCGAGCGGATCGACTCCAGGACACCCGGCGCGGCCGTCGCCCGGTCGAGACCGGCGACGACGAACCGGCGCGCGCGGACCTCGGCCCGCATACGGACCCACCACTCCTGGAAGTGGACCGCCCGCTCCTGCCCGTCCTCCTCGAGGACGACGTGCGTCTCGACGGGCACGTCCGTCATGGGCAGAAGGGTGACTCCCGCCGCCGTCAGGCCCCACCGGGCCGCGAGCCGCGCGGTGACCTGGGACAGGGACAACCCCTGGCCGAGCCAGAGGGAGCGCGCGATATGGGTCGAGACGTCGAGGTCCCCGAGCCCGAACCAGTCGGGCGGGACGCCGTATGCCGCGAGCTCGGCCTGGACGCGGTAGCTCTCGCCGGCCCGGCCCCAGCCGTCCTCGTCGTTGCCGACTCCGCCGAGGGTGTACAGGAGGGTGTCGAGGTCCGGGCATACGCGCAGGCCCCACAGGGTGATGTCGTCACCGGTGTTGCCCACGACGGTGATCCGCGCACCCGGGTCCGTCACGTCGAGATGGGCGCGCAACCCGCGGACGAAGCGCGCGCCGCCGACGCCGCCGGAGAGGGAGACGATGTTCATGGCGACAGTCTCCCAAGGCCGGCGAGCGGTCTGCGCGCCTCCCACCGAAGGGGATCCGCGGCCGGCGGCGGAAGGAACCGCCCGACGCCGGCCGACACGCCCGGCGACACGCGCGGAAACGGGGCGAATATCACCAACGGACTTGACGGGAGCGGTATGACACGCATGTAATTTCACTGTTGTTCTTCACGGGGTCTCCGTGGGCGACGAAGTTGGGTCGAGGTGAACCGGTCGAGGAGGGCCCGTGCACGAGCTTCAGTTGGTCACATCCCCCCCGATGGACGAGGCGGCACTGCTTGCGTGGCAGGAGCGGTCACTGTGCGCCCAGACGGACCCGGAGGCGTTCTTCCCCGAGAAGGGGGGGTCGACGCGCGAGGCCAAGAAGGTCTGCGTCGGCTGCGATGTCCGGGCCGAGTGCCTCGAGTACGCCCTGGCGAATGACGAGCGGTTCGGCATCTGGGGCGGGCTCTCCGAGCGCGAGCGCCGCAAGCTGAAGAAGCGTGCCGTCTGACGGCGCGCCCGGCCCCGACCTCATGACCATCGTCAGCGACCGCACCGTCGGCGTGGGCCGCGCACCCGGCACGACCGCCGTCGTCCTCGCCGTCGTCCATGCTGTGGAGGCGAGCGCCGCGGCGCGGACGCGCGCCGCGCTCGCGGCATCGACCCGGCGCCCCGACCGCGTCCTCCTGCTCGACGCGACGGCTGACGGCGGCCTGGATCCCTCGGCGCTCACCCCGGGGGACGCGTCCGCGGTGACCGTCGTCCGCGTCGAGCCCGCGGCCGGCTCGCGCGCGGCCTACCGCCGGGTGCTGGACGCGCAGACGCTCGTCGACGTGACGGCGGTGTGGCTCCTTCCCGCCGGCACACGTCCCCAGCCGGACGCCCTGCGCATCCTCCTCGACACCCTCCGCCGGTCCACCGTCAACGGCGTCGTCGGGCCCAAGCTCCTCGTCGACGAGGGGGAGGACGGGCTCAGCCTCGGTGGCCTGGGGATCGCGGCCACCCGTTCCGGCCGCGTCATCGGCACACCCGCCCCCGGAACGCCGGACCAGGGCCAGCTCGACGCACGCACGGACGTCCTCGCCGTCCCCGAACCGGGAATGCTCGTCGAGAAGGACGTCTGGCTGGACCTCGGCGGTCACCGTCCCGAGTTCGGCGACGTCGCCGCCGATCTCGACCTGGGGTGGCGAGCCCAGCTCGGCGACCATCGCGTGACCGTGGCGCCGGCCGCGCGGGTCGTCGTCCCCCCCGGTACCCCACTCGTCCACGCCGACACCGGCGCGCGGCGGCGCGCGTCCCGGCGGGTCGCCCTCGCCCGCTGCGCGTGGTGGTCCGCGCCGCTTCTCGCCGTGTGGGTCGCCCTATCCGCCGTCGCCGGATCGCTCGCCCTCCTTCTGGCCAAGCGCCCTCGCGCGGCGGCCCAGGAGCTCGCCGATGTCGGCGCCCTCGCCGACCCGTGGCGCCCGCTGGCGGCCCGATGGGCGGGTCGCGGGCGCCGGCGCGTGGCCCGGCACCACCTTGGTGCCCTCTTCCTTCGGTCCGGGGACGTCCTTCGTCATGTCAGCGACGAGGCGCACGCGGCCCTCGGGCTGTCGGGGGCGACCGGCGCGGCGACGACCGCCGGTGCCGTCGAGTCCGGGCCGTCGGACGAGGACGACGGGTTCGGCGACCGTGGCTCGCTCGTACGCCGGCTGGTCACGAACCCGGGCCTGCTCGCCGGCCTTGCCGTGCTCGCCGTCTCCTTCGCCGTCGAACGGACGATCCACGGCGGCCCTCTGGCGGCCCTCTCGTCGGGTCTGACCGGCGGTGAGGCGGTCGGCGGTGCCGTGTCGCCGGACGCCCTGATCCGGGCCTGGTGGGACGGGTGGCCGGACCCCTCGGCGACCGGCCCCGTGCTTCCACTCCTCGCCGGGCTCGCCTGGCTCGTCGCCCACATCCCGTCCTTCACCGTCGCGAGCCCCGGCGCGGCGGTGGTGGCGATCCTCGTCGTGGCGGCGCCCCCCCTCGCGACGTGGTCGGCCTATGCGAGCGGCCGCGTTGTCACGCGGACCCGGTGGCTGCGCGCCGTCGTCGCCCTCGCGTATGCCGGGGGAGCGGCCACCTGGAGCGCCGCCACCCATGCTCGGCTCGGCGCGCTCGTCGGGCTCGTCCTCATCCCCGTCGTCCTCGCCCTCGCCGGGCGCATCGCCGCGGGGCTGGGAACGATCTCGACGGCAGGTGGCCTGGCCATCGCGCTGGGTGTTCTCGTCGGGTTCGCCCCTGTCGCCGGAGCGCCGCTGCTCCTCGCGGCCGCCGTGCTCGTCCTGTTCGCCCGCGGGGCCGGGCGCTGGCAGGGCGCCCTCGCCGCCGTGGGGGCGCTCCTCGTCCTCGGCCGCGGTGCCGTCGATGGACTGGCCCACCCGGCCCACCTCCTCCTGGGCCCGGGGGTCGTCACGTATGCCGTGGCGCCACCGTCGACGCTCCATCTCGCAGCCCTGGACCCCGACGGGCGGCGTGGGCTCGTCTGGCTCGCCGCGCTTCCCATCGTCGCCGTTGCGCTCTTCTGCCTCGTCCGTGGCCGCGGCCGCGCCGTGACCCAGTGGGTGCTCGGGCTCGGCGCGGTCGCCGCCGTCGCGCTGGCCATCGCCTCGGCGCGGACCGTCCTCGGGAGCGTTCCGGCGGGGGCGCCGGGGGCCGGCGGACCCCTGCGCCCGTGGTGGGGCGTCGCGATGATGCTCGCCTGGGCGCTCCTCCTCGCCGTCGTCCTCGTCGGGTTGTCGGACGTGCCGATGCGCCGCTCCGCAGGTGGCTGGGCCGCCGTGGCGCGCTGGCCGCTCGCCGTGGGCCTTGTCGCCGGCGCCGTCATCGCTCCGGCCCTCGCCGCCCAGCGGGGCGGGGACGGAGGGCTCGCGACGTGGTCCGACCCGCGTCCCGCGATCGCCGTCGCCCAGGCGGGCACGCCGCTCGCTGGTCGAACCCTGCTCGTTCGAACCGACGCCGGCGGCGCCGCGGCGCAGCTCGTCGACGCCGACCGCACCCTCCTCGTCCGGTCGGGCGTGCCTGCCAGGCCGTGGGAGGCGATGTCCTCCGCGGCGCAGCTCGTCGTCGACGGCGGGCCGGACCGCGCCATCGGCGACGCGCTGGTGGGCCTCGGCGTCGGGTTCGTCGGGCTCGACGCGAGCGTCCCCGCGGCGGTCGGCCAGCGGCTCGACGCGACGACCGGTCTGACCCGCATGGGCAGCCGCGAGGGCTATGACTTCTGGCGCGTCGACGCGCCGGCCTCCGGCGCCGCCATCGGAATCGGCCGGGTGACCGTCCGCACGGCCGGCACGACGGCGCCGGTCGCCGTCAGCGGACCCAACGCCGCCGTCGACGCCCGGATCCCCGACGTCACCGGCCCGGCGGTGCTCAACGTCGCCGAGCCGCTCGACTGGAGCCGGCACTCGACGGTCCTGGCCGACGGCCGGGTCCTGCACGCGGACGGCGCGGCAAGCCTCCCGGCCTACGCACTGCCGCGCGGCGCCAGCCATCTCGTCACCGTCACGCGGCCGGTCCATCCAGGGGACCGCTGGGTGCAGCTCGCCGGCGCCCTCGTCCTGCTCTTCCTGAGCCTCCCGACGTCTCGGCGCAGGAGGTCGGCATGAGCGGAACCGGACGCGGGGCAGCGGTGAGCGTGGCCTGGGGCGTGGTTCGCGTCGTCGTCGTCGCCGCGGCGGCCGCCGGGCTCGTGCAGGGTGCGACGGGGACCTCGTGGTCGCTCGACCTGAGGGAGCACGGAGCCGGTGCGACCGGTCCGGCGAGTACGACGACGGTGGTCACCGACGCCACCCTGACATGCCCGGGGCCCGATCTCACGGGCATCGTCGGCGTCGCCGACACCCCGGTCCCAGCCCTGGCGGCCGCCGCGGCCGCTCCGGCCGACCTCGTCCGGTCGATCTCGGGTGCCGATCCCGGCACCGGGTCGCTGGCCATCGGGATGCTGGACGGCACCTCCCGGGTTCGCACGGCCGCGCGGGCGGTGCCGATCGCCACGGTGGTCACCGGCCGCAACGGGGTCCTCGTCGAGGGGACCGCGGGACTGGCTCCGGGCGTCGCGGCGACGCAGGAGTGGACCGTCGACTCTGCGACGTTGCGTGGCCTCGTCACCCTGCCGTGCGGTCCCGCAACCTCCGAGTCATGGCTCGTCGCCGGTGGCGGCGAGCCGGGACGCCAGGAACGCCTCCTCCTGGTCAACCCCGGCGCGAACGAGGTCAGCGTCGACGTCTCGGTCCTCGGAGCCAAGGGCCCGATCTCCTCCGCCGTCGGCCACGGCATCGTCGTCCCGGCGCACGGCCGGGCCGGCCTTCTCGTCGACGCGATCTCCGGTGCCCAGGCCTCACCGGTCGTCCATGTCGTCGTCACCGGAGGCGTCGTCCGGGCCACGCTCAACGACTCCTGGCTGGACGGCACCGTTCCCACGGGCAGCTCGACCGTGGGACCGACGGCGTCACCGGCCACGCACCTGGTCATCCCTGCCGTCCCCGTCCTCGGCGGAGGGTCCCTGCGGGTCGCCGACCCCGGGTCGAGCGACGCCGTCGTCAAGGTGCGCATCCTCGGCCCTGAGGGCGGTGCACCGCTCCCGTCCGGCGGAGTTCTCACCGTCAGGGCAGGCAGCGTCGCCGAGGTCTCCCTGGCCTCCCTCCCGGCAGCGACGACGGCGCTCGAGATCACGGCGGACAGCCCGGTCGTCGCCGGTGCCGTCGTCACCCTCCGCAACGGCACGTCCCCCGGCGACCTCGCCTGGGCCGCCGCGACGGAGCCGATCGACCGGCTCGGCGGCCTCGTCCTCCCGGCGACGAAGCCGGCGCCCACACGCACCCTCGCGCTCGTCGCCTCGGGGGGCTCGGTCTCCGTCGAGGTGACGACGGTCGACGCCGCCGGGGCTCCGCATGTCGTGACCGTGAGAGTCCCGGCCGACGCCACCGCCTCGGTGCCGCTCGGCACGGCCGCCTCCGTCTGGCTGCGCCCCGCGGGCTCCGGCGCGCTGCGAGCCGCCGTCGTCTCGACGGTCGGGTCCGGGGCGGCTCAGCTGGTCTCGGTGGCTCCGGTCGACTCGACCGCGGTATCCGTTGAGCGGAGCACCATCCTCACGATCCCCTGACGGCCATCGTCACCCGCCGCGCTCGTCCAGCTCGGCGGGGTCGACCCCGAGCAGGTCGGCCACCTGCTCGACGACGACGTCGTCGACCAGAGAGGCGAGGTCGGACCGGTCGAGGGCCTGCGCCTCGACGACGCGGCGGTAGAGGACGACCCGCGCCGGAAGCCTGCCCTGGCTCGGAAAGACCCGACCGAGCGGCGCGAGCTGCTCCTCCCACGGCGCCGGGTCGCTGGGGGGGACGTCCTCGACGGCGAACTCCACCTCCAGGCGGTAGCGGCGCAGCACCGGCTCGAGCCGCTCGGCGCTGTCGAGGACGAGGTCGTCGAAGTCCTCGCGGCGGCTCGCCATCGCCGGCACCCGCGGCCAGGCGAGCGGTCCTCGGAACCCATGCCCGTGCCGGTCCCGCGTGCCCACCGGACCACCCTAGCGGCGTGGTGCCGCCTGCCTGTCCGTGCTCCCGCCTAGAGTCACGCTCCGTGAGCCTGTCCCGACTGTGTTCCCGCACCGGCTGCCGCCGCCCGGCCGTCGCGACGCTCACCTACATCTACAGGGACAGCACGGCCGTCGTCGGACCGCTCGCGACGTATGCCGAGCCCCACACCTACGACCTGTGCGGTGACCACGCCGAGCGCCTGACGGCGCCGCGCGGATGGGACATCGTCCGGCTCGCCGGGGAGTACGTCGAGGCCGAGCCCTCCCACGACGACCTCCTCGCCCTCGCCGACGCGGTCCGGGAGGCGGCACGTCCTCGGGTCGCGACCGCCGGGCGACCGGCGGTCGCCGCCCAGCCGGCCGCCCCCGTCCGTGCTGCCCGCGAGCCAGGCCGGCGCGGGCACCTTCGCGTCCTTCCCTCCCCCGAGTCGTGATGGACGCTGCACCCGGGGCGCGCCTCCTGGGCGCGGCGTGCAGGCCGGGATCGGATCGGGGATGATGTGGGCATGACCGAGCCGTCCATCGACCCCTGGCTGCGCGCGATCCTCCGGTGCCCGGCGTGCCATGCCGAGCTCGCCGACGGCACCGACGAGGGCAGCCCCACCCTTGTCTGCACCGGCGCGGAGTGCGGCCTCGCCTACCGCGTCGACGGTGGCATACCCGTCCTCCTCGTCGACGAGGCGACCCGGCCGGCGTGACGTGATCGACGAGTCCCGGCTCGACGACCCCGAGGCGCTTCAGCGACTTGACTCCTGGGGCGTCCTGCGCGCCCTGGCCGGCGCCGGAGCCGACGTCCGCCGCACCCGTGTGCTCGCCGCGGAGGCGGGTGTCGACCGGCTCGCCGACGAGGGTCGACCGCGTGCCGTCCTCGTCGCGTCCGTCGGGGGGGCGGCGGCCGTCGGCGACGTTGTCGAGCTGCTCGCGGGGCCGTCGTCGCCCGTCGCCGTCGCGACCCGTCCGAACGTCCCACTGCCCGGCTGGGTCGGGCCGCTCGACCTCGTCGTCGCCGTCACGGCATCCGGGAGGGCGCCCGGTCCGGTCGCCCTGGCCGCCGAGGCGGGCCGGCGAGGCGCGGCCCTCCTCACCGTCGGGGAGGCCGGCTCACCCCTGCACGACGTGTGTGCGCGCGCGCACGGCGTCCACGTCGACCCGGGCGTGCCGGCGCAGCGTCGCTCCTCCCTCTGGTCGCTCATGATCCCCGCCCTGCTCGGGCTGGCCCGGGCGCGCGTCATCGACCCGGTCGACGACGTCCTCGACGACGTGGCCGACGCGCTCGACGCGGCCGCCGGGTCGTTCCGTCCGGCGAGCGAGGCCTTCGTCAACCCGGCCAAGGACCTTGCCCTCTTCCTCGCCGACACCGTCCCCGTCGTCCTCGGCGACGGCCCGCTGACCGGGGTGGCGGCCGGGCGGGCGGCCGCCACCCTTGCCCGGACCGCACACATCCCCGCGACGTGGGGGGTCCTGCCCGACGCCGCATCGCAGGTCGTCGCGTGCTTCGACGGCCCGTATGCCGGTGGCCCGGGTTCGCAGGACCTCTTCGCCGACCCATTCATCGACGGGCCCCCCGAGCGCCGTCTCGCGCTGCTCATGTTCCGCGACGTCCTGCCCGACCCCGTCGAGCCGGGGGACGCGGACCGGCACAACCTCGCCCAGGCCGTGCTCGAGTCGGCCGGCGAGTCCGGTGTGGCCGTCCGAAGCGTCGAGACCGAGGACCGGGCGCCGCTTGCGCGGCTCGCCGGGGTCCTGGCCCTGGCCGACTACACGGCGACCTACCTCGCCCTCGCTCTCGGGCAGGACCCCGCCGTCTCCGCCCACGTCGCGGCCCTGCGCGACCGGACGCGCTGACCCTCACAGGGTCAGCGAGAGCACCTGCGCACCCGGCAGGGTCGCGAGGTCGGCCGCGTCGAGGAGGACCTTCGAGCGGCGCAGGCCGCTGCCGACGACGACGGGTCCGGCCGCGAGGACGTCCTCGTCGATGAGGACCGGCCAGCCGCTCGGAAGGCCGATCGGTGTGATCCCGCCGTACTCCATCCCCGTCCGCGACACGGCGTCGTCCATGGACGCGAAGGAGATCTTCCGGACCCCGAGATGCCGTCGGACGACGCCGTTGACATCCGCACGACCCGTCGCGAGGACGATGACGGCGGCGTACGTCGTCGTCTCCCCGCGCCGGCCGATGACGACGATGCAGTTCGCCGATGACCGTGGGGCGACGTCGTAGGCCGCGCAGAAGGCGGTCGTGTCCGCCACGTCGGGGTCGATCGGGGCGACGAGCGCGCTCGGGCAGGCACCGACCGCGGCGGCGACGGGCGCGGCGAGCAGGTGCGTGGACCGAGACGGCGGTGACCAGGGGAGCGTTCCGCGAGCGGATGGCATACGGCGCAGCCTAGGACCGGCAGCGTAGGATCGACGGTGCGCCGGCGCGGGTGATATCCCGTTGCACCAGACCGCGATCGCCCAGAAGGGCTGCGCCGGACCGTCAGTCGTCGCACCGACCCCACAGGGAGCTCTGTTCGCATGTCCTTCGAGTACAACGTCAAGGATCTCGGCCTCGCCGCCGCCGGTCGTCACCAGATCCGCCTCGCCGAGCACGAGATGCCGGGCCTCATGGCGATCCGCCAGGAGTTCAGCCCGTCCAAGCCCCTCAAGGGCGCCCGCATCGCGGGGTCACTGCACATGACCGTCCAGACGGCCGTCCTCATCGAGACGCTCGTCGCGCTCGGTGCCGAGGTCCGCTGGGCGTCGTGCAACATCTACTCGACGCAGGACGAGGCCGCCGCGGCCGTCGTCGTCGGCCCGAAGGGGACCCCGAGGAACCCCAAGGGCGTGCCCGTCTTCGCGTGGAAGGGCGAGAGCCTGCCCGAGTACTGGCAGTGCACGAACGCCATCCTCACGTGGCCCGGTGGTCCGGACAAGGGTGCCAACATGATCCTCGACGACGGCGGGGACGCGACGATGCTCGTCCACAAGGGCCGCGAGTGGGAGCAGCTCGGGCGTGTGCCCAGGACGACCAAGGCCGACTCCGAGGAGTTCGCCGTCTTCAAGGACCTCGTCCGCGCGACGATGGCCGAGGACCCGACGAAGTGGACGACCGCCGCCGCCGCCATCAGGGGGGTCACCGAGGAGACGACGACGGGCGTCCACCGCCTCTACGAGCTCGCCCGCGCCGGCGAGCTCCTCTTCCCGGCCATCAACGTCAACGACTCGGTCACCAAGAGCAAGTTCGACAACAAGTACGGCTGCCGGCACAGCCTCGTCGACGGGCTCAACCGGGCGACGGACGTCCTCATCGGCGGGAAGGTCACCGTCGTCGCCGGGTACGGCGATGTCGGGAAGGGCTGCGCCCAGTCGCTCGCCGGTCAGGGCGCCCGCGTCGTCATCACGGAGGTCGACCCGATCTGTGCGCTCCAGGCCGCGATGGAGGGGTTCCAGGTCGACACGATGGAGCATGCCTGCACGTACGGCGACGTCTTCATCACGGCGACGGGCTGCTGCGACGTCATCACCGCCGACCACATGAAGCGGATGAAGGACAAGGCGATCGTCGGCAACATCGGCCACTTCGACAACGAGATCGACATGGCCGGGCTCGCCCGCGTCACGGGCGTGCGGAAGACGTCGATCAAGCCGCAGGTCGACGAGTGGACCTTCGGCGACGGTCACTCCGTCATCGTCCTGTCCGACGGCCGGCTCATGAACCTCGGCAACGCGACGGGCCATCCGAGCTTCGTCATGTCGAACTCGTTCAGCAACCAGACGATCGCCCAGATCGAGCTGTTCACGAAGCCGGCGGACTACGTCGACGACGAGGGACGCCCCGCCGTCCGGACCCTGCCGAAGCACCTCGACGAGAAGGTCGCCCGGCTCCACCTCGACGCGCTGGGGGTCCAGCTGACCGAGCTGACCACAAGCCAGGCGCGCTACCTCGGCGTCGACGTCGCCGGGCCGTACAAGCCGGAGCGCTACCGGTACTGACCGCACGCGGCGCCGGGTCGTCCACACGGCCCGACCCGGCGCCGCCGGTCGGGCGACCTCCGTCCCCCTGTGGGACACTCTCCTCGTCGAAGCGCAGCTGAAGGGACGTGTGCGTTGAAGGGCCGAGTCCTCATCGTCGATGACGACGTTCCGCTGGCCGAGATGCTCGGCATCGTCCTGCGGAACGAGGGTCTCGACGTCGCTCATGTCGGCGACGGCGCCGCCGCGCTCACGACGTTCCGCGAGGTGCGCCCGGACCTCGTCCTCCTTGACATCATGCTGCCCGGGATGGACGGGATCGAGATCTGCCGTCGCATCCGGGCCGAGTCCGGCGTCCCGATCGTCATGCTGACAGCCCGCACGGACACCGTCGACATCGTCGTCGGCCTCGAGTCGGGCGCCGACGACTACGTCCTCAAGCCGTTCAAGCCGCAGGAGCTCATCGCCCGGCTCCGGGCGCGCCTTCGCCGCGGCGACGACCCGATACCGGAACGGCTCGAGGTCGGCGACCTGGTCATCGACGTGCCCGGACACTGGGTCAAGAGGGGCGACGTCCCCATCAGCCTGACCCCTTTGGAGTTCGACCTCCTCGTCGCCCTGGCCCGCAAGCCGTGGCAGGTCTTCACCCGCGAGGTGCTCCTCGAGCAGGTGTGGGGCTACCGCCACGCCGGCGACACGCGGCTGGTCAACGTCCACGTCCAGCGCCTCCGCAGCAAGGTGGAGGAGGACCCGGAGCATCCCGAGATCGTCGTCACCGTGCGCGGCGTCGGGTACAAGGCCGGCACGGCCTGACATGACCGTTCCGTCCCGCGACGTCCCGCCGATGGCCGACGCGGGCGCGCCGGCCGCCGGGGGGAGGCGGCCGGGCGTCGCCTCCCGGACGGTCCGCGCGCTCTCACGCCGCTGGCGTGAGAGCGTCGGTGTCCGCGTCATCACGACGACGCTCAGCCTGTCGCTCCTCGTGGTCGCCCTCCTCGGCGCTTACCTTTACGGGGCGATCGGCACCGGCCTCGAGACCGACCGGCTCAACCAGGCCCAGGCCGAGGCGCAGCAGCTCACCCGCGTCGCGCAGGCGAAGTTCGACAGCCTGTCGGCGACGAGCGTGAACGACCTGTACATCCAGGCGCGGGAGATCGTGCGGCAGAACCTCGTGCTGCCGGCTCCGGACACGAGCCGCTACGTCATCCTCATGCGGTCGATCGACAACACGAACCCCGGCGTCATCGGCGTCAACGCCTCGCCGGGGCTCACGGCCGCCAGCGTTCCCTTGGACCTGCGCACCGCGCTCGCCAAGGACCCGAAGCATGAGCAGACGAAGTTCATCGACATCGTCGACCCGGCGACCTCCCGCCCCGTGACGGCTCTCATCGTCGGCTCACGGATCCGGATCACGACGATCGGTAGCTACGACCTCTACTTCGTCTACCCGATGACGAGGGAGGCGACGACGCTCGCGAGGTTCGCGCGGTCCTTCTCGGTCGCCAGCGTCATCCTCGCCCTCCTCGTTTCCCTGATCGCCTGGGTCGTCACCCGTCAGGTCGTCATCCCGGTCGGCCGCGCGGCTGCCGCCGCCGAGCGGCTCGCGGCAGGCGATCTCAACGAGCGTCTCCAGGCCCGCGGCCATGACGAGCTCGCCGCGCTGGGCACCTCCTTCAACGCCATGGCCGACAGCCTCCAGGCCCAGATCCACCAGCTGGAGGGCCTCTCGCGCGTGCAGCAACGGTTCGTCTCGGACGTCTCCCACGAGCTGCGCACACCCCTGTCGACGGTCCGGATGGCCGCGGACCTCATCTTCGACACCCGTGAGGACTTCACGGCCCCCGTCGCCCGCAGCGCGGAGCAGCTGCACGCCGAGCTCGACCGCTTCGAGGAGCTGCTCACCGACCTGCTCGAGATCTCCCGCTTCGACGCCGGGGCCGCCGTCCTCGACCTCGAGCCCACCGACGTGCGGGCGATCGTCGAGAAGGTCCTCGCGGACAACGCCCGGCTCGCCGAGCTCAGTGGTTCGCAGGTCAGGCTCGAGGCGAGCGGCCCGGCGATCGCCGACATCGACGGACGGCGGGTGGAACGGATCCTTCGCAACCTCTTCGTCAACGCGCTCGAGTACGGCGAAGGGCAACCGGTGGTCGTCCACGTCGCGACGAACGACACGGCCGTCGCCGTCGTCGTCGAGGACCACGGCGTCGGTCTCCGCCCCGGCGAGGCCTCGCTCGTCTTCACGCGTTTCTGGCGCGCCGACCCGGCGCGGACGCGAACGACCGGCGGCACGGGCCTGGGTCTGGCCATCGCCCTCGAGGACGCCCGCCTCCACGGCGGGTGGCTCCAGGCCTGGGGGGAGATCGGGGTCGGGTCGCGGTTCCGGCTCAGCCTTCCCCGCCACCACGACATCCCCCTCGGCGTGTCGCCGCTGTCGCTCAGTCCCGAGCGTCGGTCCCTTCGCGCGGAGCTGGCCGGGTCATGATCGGGCGGGGGACCGCAGACCGGAGAGGTCGCACGTATGCCGCCCTCCTCTCCGTCCTCCTTGTCGCCGGGTGCGCCGGGCTGCCGACGGACACGGCGGTGAAGCCCGGGCTCGGGGTCAACCGGGCGACCCCGCCCGCTGTCGGGCTCGAGTACTTCCCCGACGGCCCGGACCGCGGCGCTAGCCCTGAGGGCATCATCCGCGGGTTCATCCGGGCAGGGGCGGCCAGCGACGGGGACTACCAGGTGGCGCGGCGGTTCCTCACGGCGGGGCCGGCCCGGACCTGGACGCCGGACGGCGACATCCTCGTCTTCCGCGGCGACACCCCGATGACCGTGACGCCGGCCGGGCCCAACGCGTGGACCGTCCAGTCGGGCACCGTCGGGCGGATCACGCCGGCCGGCCAGTACGTGCCGGCCCCGGAGCCCTCCTGGGCCCGGGTCACCTTCGGGCTGACCAAGGTGGGCACCGAGTGGCGTATCTCGTCCCTGCCGTCGGGCTTCGGCCGGTGGGTCGAGGCGGGGGACGTCGCCCGGCTCTTCCGGGTCCTGTCGGTGTACTACCCGTCGGTCGCGGACGGGTCGATGGTCCCCGACCCCCGGTGGTTCCCCGCCGACCATCTGGCCGCCCGGCTCGCCCAGGCGCAGATCGGGCCGGTACCGGACTACCTCAAGGGGGCCGTGTCGACCGGTTTCCCGCCCGACGTGCGCCTGCGCGTCGGCGCCGTGCCCGTGGCGAACGACGTCGCGACCGTCGACCTCGCCGCGACGTTCCCCAACGACGTGTCGACCCGGCGGACGATGTGGGCACAGCTCGCGACGAGCCTCACCCAGATCACCGACGTCGCCGCCGTCACCGTCGAGGGCGACGGCTCGGTCCTCGACTACCCGGGCCGGCCCGCGGTGGCCCTCTCGCCGGGCGACCTCGGCGTCGACAGCCAGCCCGCGACGGACGGGCTGCCGGTCATGCGCGTCGGGTCGACCCTCGTCCAGGTGGACCCGACGCAGGTCACCGGAAGCCCGGCGGACCCGTCCCGGCGGCGACGGGTCACGCTCCCGGCGGTCGACCCCCAGTGGCGGTGGCTCGCCGTGTCACGGGACTCGACGGAGGTCGCGGCCGTCGATGCGAGGGACGCAGTGGTGGCGCGGTTCCGCGGGGGGACGCACGCGAGTGTCCCGACGACGGCGACGTCACCGAGCCGCCCGGCCTACGACAACCGGGGTTTCCTGTGGTTTGGTGGTATCGATGGACCGGCCGACCGGCTGTTCGCCGTCGACGCGAGCCAGCCCCCGGACCGTGCCGCACCGGCCGAGCCGGTCCTCGCCCCGTGGCTGCGAGAGCGGTACGTCGTCGCCGCCCGTCTGGCCGGCGACGGGCAGCGCATCGCCGTCGTGTCGACGGACGCACGGGGGGTTGCGCGCCTCGACGTCGCCGGGGTCGTCCGAAGCCGGTCGGGGCGGCCCACGTCGCTTGCGGCGCCGAAGACGCTCGGCGCGACGATCTCGGGCATCCGTGACGTCACGTGGCTCGACAGCACGACACTTGCCGTCCTCGGGCGGGACGCCGCCAAGACCCTGCGTCCGTTCACGGTCGGGATCGACGGCGCGGTCGAGGCTCTCGCGCCCGTCGACGGTGCGGCGGCCATCGCCACCTCGGGCGACGAGCAGACCATCGTCGTCACGACGACCGGCGACCTGCTGTGGGTGCGGGCCGGGACCGGCTGGCTGCGCTTCCGGACGGCGACCGACTTCGCCCTCCCCGCCGGCTGACGACGGATCCGTCATCCCCTCCACGGCCGGCACCGTCGTCCACAGGTCAGGCCCGGCGCGAGCGGCATCCACACGCGTGCCTGGCCACCCCGCGCCCGAGCGGCGAAGATCCAGGATGGGCCGGTGGAGTGGCTCGCCGCCGTCGCCGACCTTGTCGTCCCGCGCACCTGTCCCGGGTGCGGCACATCGTCGGCGTCGTGGTGTGCGGCGTGTGCCGGGGAGCTCCTCGGGGAGCTCGTCGCGTTCGGTGGTGTCCGTCCCGTCGCGCCGTCCCCGTCGCCTCCCGGGTTCCCGCCGTGCTTCGCCGCCGGGGCGTACGCCGGACGGCTCGCCTGCGTCATCCGCGCCCACAAGGACGGTGACCGAGCCGACGCGGCCGGCCTCCTCGCCGCCCTCCTCCGTCCGGTGCTCGACGCCGCCGTGGCGCAGCTGGTGGCGACGGGCGCCGAAGACCCCCTCGTCGTGCCGGCACCGAGCCGGGGGTCGTCGGTCCGCCACCGGGGCCGGGACCCGCTCGGCGACGTCGTCCGGCGCGCTGCGGCCGGACGATGGCCGGTCCTCGGGTGCCTCGCCATGCGGCGCGGCGTCCGGGACCAGGCCGGCCTCGACGCCCGGGCACGAGCGGCGAACCTGGCCGGCGCCGTCGTCATGCGGCCGTCCGCGAGGGGTCTGGTGAGCGGCCGTCCCGTGGTGCTCGTCGACGACGTCGTGACGACGGGTGCCACCCTGTCCGGCTCGACGGAGGCTCTCCGCGGCGCCGGAGCGTCCGTCGTCGTCGCCGTCGTCCTCAGCGCCCGGAGGCGACGAAACGCCGACGAGGCGCCACTGTCGCCACGCGGGGTCGTGGGCTAGCGTCGTGGCTAGGACCGGACAATGACCCGGAGGCCGGAGGTGGCGGCGCACGACGGGCTCGCAACCCACGCAGTCACACCGCCGCTCGCCACTCGCCCAGGAGGAACTGTGGACATTGTCGTCACTGGCCGCCACGTCGAGGTCTCGGACAGGTTCCGCGCCCACGTCGCCGAGAAGCTCGGCAAGATTCCGACGCTCGCACCCCGGACGCAACGGGTCGACGTCGTCGTCAGCCATGAGCCCAACCGGCGCCAGGCCAAGGCGTGCGAGCAGGTGGAGATCACCTGCCACGTCCAGGGCCGCGTCGTGCGGGCCGAGGCGTGCCAGGACGACCGCTATGCGGCGCTCGACGTCGCCCTGGACAAGGTCCATGAACGCCTCCGCCGACTCGGTGACAAGCGCCGGGTGCACCGGGGACGGCATACACCCGAGTCGCTCGCGCAGGCCACCGGCCGGCTGCAGGTGGCGACGGACGAGGGCGCGACCGCACCGCTCGGCGCGAACCCGGACGACGGCGACCGCTGGGGCGACTCGCCCGTGGAGGTCCGTCAGAAGGTCCACGCGAGCGCGCCGCAGACCCTGGACGAGGCCCTGCACGACATGGAGCTGGTCGGCCACGACTTCTACCTCTTCCACGATGTCGAGAGCGACCGGCCGAGCGTCGTCTACCGGCGACGGGGGTGGTCCTACGGGGTCATCCAGCTGGAGCGCCTCGAGGCTCCCCCCGAGGTGGGGACCTCGCGCGACCGGGGGTCGGCCGCTGCGTCGTGACATCGTGGCACCATGTGCCCCGTGACCTCCGCAGCCGACCCGATGGGCGCCGGCCCGCACGAACCGGTGCGCGTCCTCATCGCCGACGACCATGATCTCTACCGGCGCGGCCTTCAGACCGTCCTCAGTCTCGAACCGCGTGTCGTGGTCGTCGCCGAGGCCCGTGACGGGGAGGAGGCGGTGGCGCGCGCCGTCGATGTGACCCCCGACGTCGTCGTCATGGACGTCCGTATGCCGCGCCTCAGCGGGATCCGCGCGTGTGCGGCGATCAGGGCTGCCGTGCCGTCGGCCAAGGTCGTCATGCTGACGATGTCGGACGACGAGCGCGACCTCTTCTCGGCGATCAAGGCGGGAGCGAGCGGCTACCTCCTCAAGGAGGTCGCCGCCGAGGAGATCGCCGCAGGGATCCTCGCCGTTCACGACGGACAGTCGCTCATCCCCCCGACGATGGCCCATCTCCTGCTCACCGAGTTCGCCGACCTCAGCCGCCGAGCTGACACGACGAGTGTGGCCGCCGCGCCGAACCTCACCGAACGGGAGCTGCAGGTCCTGCGGCTCGTCGCCAAGGGCCTGGCAAACCGCGACATCGCCCGCGACCTGTTCATCTCCGAGAACACCGTCAAGAACCACGTGCGCAACATCCTCGAGAAGCTGCACTTCCACTCGCGCATCGAGGCGGCCATGTATGCCGTCCGCGAACGGATTCTCGACGCCGACGTGTCCGCGCAGTGACGGCGACCGCCGTCATCACACGTCCGGCCGCTCGCCGGATCGCCCTGGCAGCGCAGGGGTTCGGCCGGCCGCGGCCCGCCGCGCCCGGGTCACGCGACGTCCAACGGGTCATGCGGACCGTCGGTGTCGTCCAGATCGACAGCGTCAACGTCGTCACGCGCAGCCAGTACCTGCCGTTCTTCTCCCGGCTCGGCGCCTACGACAGCACGCTCCTGGACGCGCTGCGCGACCGGGCCCCTCGCCGGCTCGTCGAGTACTGGGCGCACGAGGCGTCGCTCGTCCCAACCGAGACGTGGCCGCTTCTCGACTTCCGGATGCGCCGGGCCGCCGTCGACTCGTGGGGTGGGATGCAGCGGGTCGTCCGGGACCACCGCGAGCTCGTCGCGTCGGTCAAGGCCGAGGTCGAGCGTCGCGGCCCGATGACCTCCCGTGAGGTCGAGGCCGCGCTCGCGCACGACGCGCCGCGGACGCGCGACGAGTGGGGCTGGAACTGGTCGGCCGTCAAGAACGCCCTCGAGCATCTCTTCTGGGCCGGGCAGATCTCCTCCGCCGGGAGAACGGCCCAGTTCGAGCGTCGGTATGCCGGCCTCGCCCGGGTCTTCCCCAGGTCCGTCCTCCCGCTCGTCGCCGACCCCGAGGCGCGGCCATCGGCTCCGGATGCGGTCGTCGCGCTCATGCGGATCGCCGCACGGGCGCACGGGATCGGGACGGAGCGGTGCTTCCGCGACTACTTCCGGCTGCGCCCTGAGCAGTCGGGTCCGGCCTTGGCGCGGCTCGTCGGCTCCGGGGAGCTGCTCCCCGTCCGTGTCGAGGGGTGGCGACGACCGGCATACCTCCATCGCGACGCCCGACGCGCGCGTCGGATCGAGGCGAGCGCCCTGCTCTCGCCGTTCGACTCGCTCGTCTGGACGCGCGAGCGGACCCGTGCGCTCTTCGGCTTCGACTTCCGCCTGGAGATCTACACGCCGGCGCACCGGCGCGTTCATGGCTACTACGTCCTTCCCTACCTGTTCGGTGACCGGCTCGTCGCACGGTGCGACCTGAAGGCCGACCGTGCTGCGGGGGCGCTGCGCGTGCACCGGGTGACGTGGGAGCCAGACGTGGCTCCGGAGGCCGCCTCGGCGCTCGACGCGGAGCTCGCCACGATGGCCGCCTGGCTGGGTCTCGGCGGCCGGGTGCACCGGGAGTAGCGCCGGTCGCGGGGGTGTGCGCGACGGGTGAGTGAGGCCGGTGTCGCCTCCTCCTCGTCCGTTCGAGGTCTCCAGGACCGGGACCCGGTAGCGGAACGACCTCGAACCGAGCAGAGCCGAGGGCTCAGCGGGTCGAGGCGAGCAGCTCCCACGCGTAGGTGTCCGCGGCGGTGCCGTCGGGGAGGGTGTCCGTCTCGTGCTCGACGCCCCAGCGGACGAAGCCGACGCGTTCGAGGACGGCGTTGCTCGCGAGGTTGTCGGCCGCCGTGTAGGCCGCCAGTCGGGTGAGGCCGAGGCCGCCGCGGGCCCGCGGCAGGAAGGCCCAGTCGGCGGCACATTCGGCGGCCGCCGTGGCGAACCCACGTCCCCGGGCCGACGGAAAGAGGAAATAGCCGAGCTCGGCGCCCGGCGGGTCGATCGGGCGGGCATGGTCGAACACCATGACCGCACCGAGTGGCCGGTCCGTCACCGGGTCGGCGATGCACCAGTAGATGCCCGTGCCGCGCGCCTGGCGCTCCCGCCGCTCGAGCAGCCATGCGTCGAACGTCAGGTCGTCCGGAGCGGCTTCGAGGGGCATGTGGTGCGCCGGTCCCGTCAGGGGCTCGGAGTGCTCGGCATCGTTCTCGCGCCACGGGCGCAGCCGGACCCCCTCTCCGTCGAGGACCGGGACATCGAGCCACACCCGGCGCGGAGCCATCGCGTCCCCCCTGCCCAAGCTGGCCCACCAGTGGTCGCGGACCTCGACGCCGCCACCGTCGGCGGGGTAGGCGGGCCCGGACTGCGGGATCGTCCCGTGGTGGGCGAAGCCGCACGCCCACACGACGCGGCGTGACGCGAAGTTGCCGACGACGGCGGCCCAGTGGATCCGCTCGAGCGGCCCGTCGCCGAGCCCGGTCTCGAACCCGTATGCCGCCACCAGCCGGACGGCCCGGGCCATGAGCCCGCGGCCCCGCGCGTCGGGGTGCAGGGCGAACCCGATGTCGGCGACCCGCCCGGGCCGCGGGCGCAGGTCGACCGACCCGCCGAACCGGGGCGTGCCGCCGTCGTCGGTCCACTCGAGCGCCCAGACGCGGTCTCCTCCGGGTGTGCTCCACGCCTGCCTGACATGCGCCAGGAAGCGCAGCGCGTCCGCCCGGCGGTAGGGCCTCGGGACCGTCGTCCAGCGGAGCGTGTCGGGGTCGTTGCCCTGCTCGACAAGGGCGGCCGCGTCCGCGCGCCGGTGCGCCCGCAGGGTCACGACGCCGTCTCCGAGCACCGGCACGGAGCGGGGGTAGACGGGTCCTGGGAGGGAGTCGACGGACGGCATACGACGCACCCGGCCCAGCCTGCCAGCCCAGCCAGGTGAGCGTCCACGGGGAACCCGGGGCGAGCCCGGCCCGTTGAGGTCACGTGCTGTCGACCGCCTCGACTATCGTTGGCAGGTCATCGCCGTCTGCCCAGGAGTTCCCGCGTGCCCAAGATCGTCGAGCGTCTGCTGCGTGCAGGCGAAGGCCGCATCATCAAGAAGCTCGAGACGATCGCGGCACAGGTCAACGCCCTCGAGGAGGACTTCGCCAAGCTCACCGACGGCGAGCTGCGGGAGGAGACGCCGAAGTTCAGGGAGCGGCTCGCGGCGGGGGAGAGCCTCGACGACCTTCTGCCCGAGGCGTTCGCCGCCGTCCGCGAGGCGAGCAAGCGGACCATCGGCAAGCGGCACTTCGACGTCCAGATCATGGGTGGTGCGGCCCTGCACCTCGGCAACGTCGCCGAGATGAAGACCGGTGAGGGCAAGACCCTCGTCGCGACGCTGCCGTGCTACCTCAACGCGCTCTCCGGGGAGGGCGTCCACGTCATCACCGTCAACGACTACCTCGCGAGCTACCAGGCCGAGCTCATGGGGCGCGTGCACCGGGCCCTCGGCCTGGAGACCGGATGCATCCTCTCGTCGATGACCCCGGAGGAGCGGCGCGTCGAGTACGGCAAGGACATCACGTACGGGACGAACAACGAGTTCGGGTTCGACTACCTGCGCGACAACATGGCGTGGGACACCGCGGAGCTCGTCCAGCGCGGCCACAACTTCGCCATCGTCGATGAGGTCGACTCGATCCTCATCGACGAGGCCAGGACCCCGCTGATCATCTCCGGCCCGGCCGACCAGGCGACGAAGTGGTACACCCAGTTCGCCCAGATCGTCAGCCGTCTTGAGCGGGGCGAGGTCGACACGGGCGAGGGTGACTACGAGGTCGACGAGAAGAAGCGCACGGTCGGCGTCCTCGAGAGCGGCATCGACAAGGTCGAGGACCTCCTCGGCATCGACAACCTCTACGAGAGCGCCAACACCCCGCTCATCGGCTATCTCAACAACGCCATCCGGGCCAAGGAGCTCTACCACCGGGACAAGGACTATGTCGTCCTCGGCGGCGAGGTCCTCATCGTCGACGAGCACACCGGCCGCATGCTCAAGGGACGCCGCTACAACGAGGGCATGCACCAGGCCATCGAGGCCAAGGAGGGGGTGGAGATCCAGAACGAGAACCAGACCCTCGCAACGATCACCCTCCAGAACTACTTCCGCATGTACCGCAAGCTGTCCGGCATGACGGGGACGGCGATGACCGAGGCCGCCGAGCTCAACTCGATCTACAAGCTCGGCGTCGTCCCGATCAGGACGAACATGCCGATGATCCGCGTCGACCAGTCCGACCTCGTCTACCGGACCGAGGTCGCCAAGTACAACGCCGTCGTCGACGACATCGCCGGGCGTCACGCCAAGGGCCAGCCGATCCTCGTCGGCACCGTGTCCGTCGAGAAGTCCGAGTACCTCTCCGAGCAGCTGCGCCGGCACGGCATCCGGCACGACGTCCTCAACGCGAAGCAGCACGAGCGGGAGGCGTCGATCATCGCCGAGGCGGGCCGCAAGGGCGCCGTGACCGTCGCGACGAACATGGCCGGCCGCGGCACGGACATCATGCTCGGCGGCAACCCGGAGTTCCGGGCCATCGCCGCGCTCAGGGCCCGCGGGCTCGACCCGGAGGAGACCCCCGAGGAGTACGAGGCGGCCTGGGACGAGGCCCTCGAGCAGGCCGAGGCCGCCGTCGCCGCCGAGCACGACGAGGTGACCAGCTTCGGTGGGCTCTACGTGCTCGGCACGGAGCGGCATGAGAGCCGGCGGATCGACAACCAGCTCCGAGGCCGGTCGGGACGTCAGGGCGACCCGGGAGAGAGCCGCTTCTACCTTTCCCTCGAGGACAGCCTCATGCGCCGCACGAACGCGACGCTCGTCGACCGCGTCATGCAGATGGGTGGCCTGCGCGACGACCAGCCGATCGACTCGAAGATGGTGACCAGGGCCATCCAGTCCGCACAGACCCAGATCGAGGCGCAGAACTTCGAGATCCGCAAGAACGTCCTCAAGTACGACGACGTGCTCAACCGCCAGCGCACGGTCATCTACGACCAGCGCAAGCGCGTCCTCGAGGGTGAGGACCTCCAGGAGCAGGTCCGCTTCTTCATCAACGACGTCGTCGGAGGGTACGTCGAGGCCGAGACGGCCGAGGGCTTCCCGGACTCGTGGAACCTCGACCGGCTGTGGACCGCGTGCCGGACCCTCTACCCGGTCTCGGTCACGTCCGAGCAGGTCATCCAGGCGGCCGGAGGGCGTCACAACCTCAGCGCGGACCTTCTCCGCGAGGAGCTGACCTCGGACGCCCAGCACGCCTACGACGCCCGCGAGGAGGCGCTGACGCCCGAGGTCATGCGCGAGGTCGAGCGCCGGGTCATGCTGTCGGTCCTCGACCGTCGCTGGCGCGAGCACCTCTACGAGATGGACTACCTCCAGGAGGGGATCGGGCTCCGCGCGATGGCTCAGCGCGACCCGCTCGTGGAGTACCAGCGCGAAGGCTTCCAGCTGTGGCAGGCCATGACCGAGTCGGTCAAGGAGGATGCCGTCGGGATGCTCTTCCACGTCGACGTCGAGGCGCAGACGCCCGCGGTCCCGGAGTCCTCCGGCGCACCCGTCCACGTGTCGGAGCTCCTCGCCGGGATGGCCGAGGCGCAGGAGGCGGTTGACCGTATGCCGGACGCCGCGCCCGCTCCGGCGGCCGGGACCCACGCGCCGGCCCTCGCGTCCCCGGCGCTGGCCCGGCCGCGCCCTGCCACGCAGCTGCACTACTCGGCGCCCAGTGAGGACGGCGGCGTCACCGAGCTCGACGTGAGCGGCGGTGTCGACCTCGACGCGGCGGCCTACGAGGGCACCCCGAGGAACGCGCCCTGTCCGTGTGGATCGGGCAAGAAGTTCAAGATGTGCCACGGCCGCTGAGCCGGAGAGTCCTGGGAGGCGCGCGGCGGGCAGCCGCTCCCGCGTCGAGGGCCCGGGTGGGGTGGGGGCAGGCTCAGCCGGTCGCGAGGTCCGCGAGGCGCCACCGTCCGTTGACCCCCACGAGCCGTAGCGCCAGAGCCCGCACCCTCGTTCCGTCGACGACGACGACGCTGGCCTCGGCGACGCCGTCGGCGGGCTCGCAGATGACGACCCGACGAACCCGCACCGGCGCCCGGCTCGTCCTCGCCTGCGCGGGGCTGAGCCGCTGCGACGTCGTCGCCCGCCGCGCGAGCCCGGCGTAAACCTCCGGGGTCGTCCACCGGACCAGCTGGGGGAGGCTCCGCGAACCGCGGACCACCTCGAGGACCGCCTGGCCGAGCTGCGCGGCGAGCGGGGCAGGATCCGGCAGGTCCCGCCGGGGCGTTCGGGGACGCGGCGGCTCGTCGTCGACGGGGTCGGGGAACTCGAACAGGAGGGCGCCTTGGACATACGCCGACGGCGCCGTCGCCCGCAGCAGCTCGGCATGGTCGGCGAAGGTCTCCGGCGGCCGTGACTCCGGAGCGGGATGGAGCGTGATGCCGGTCGCCGTCGTCATCGGTCGCCTCCGACCGGCGGCGGCACGAGCAGCACCTGGCCCGGCAGAAGGACGTCCGGGTCCGCGCCGATGACGCTCCGGTTGGCGGCGTACCACCGTGGCCACTCGGCGGCGACCTCGGCGTCGCTGGCGCCGGCCCCGAGGTGGCGCGCGGCGATGCCCCAGAGGCTGTCGCCGCGGTGGACGACGGCGGAGCCGCCCGGGGCACGCGAGGTGGCGGTGTCCCGAGTGGGCGCGAGCGGTCCGGGCGCGGTCACGGGGCGGACGACCGGGCGGGTCGGGGTGAAGGCCACCACCGGGGCCGGGTCGACGGCGGAGGATGCCGGCTCGCGCTGGGTCCCCGTCGTCCATCCCACGGCCGGTGCCGTGGCGACCGGCCGCGCGCCACCGGGGCCGCCGTCGGCCATGGCGGTCGCCGGGAGGGCGAGCGCGCCGACGGACGCGCCGGCGACCGTGGCGACGACACGGCGGATGAGGGCGGGCGTCACGCGTGAGGAGAGGCGGGCACAAGCCCCACCGAGCCGACCCGGAAGGTGGGCCAGCGTCTCCAGGGCGGCGGACAGGGCCAGCCAGCCGAGGAGCGCGTCCGAGGCCGTTGCGGACGCCGTTGCGAGCAGCGTCGCCGGTCCCTGCTCGCGGCCGCTCCGGGCGCCGACCCACGCGGCGTCGGTGACCAGCGCCGCCCCCAGGAGGAGCGCGGCGCCGGCGACGAGGAGCACGCCGACCCGCAGGCGCTCCGAGCGGTTTTCCTGTTTGCCTGCGTTTAGATGCGTTTGCATGTGAATGACGATACTCACGGTGGTTCGCTGCGCAAGAGGGGTCGGACCCTCGCTACGGTGGTGGCATGTCGTGGGAGGACCTCTTCGCGGACCTCGAGGCGCAGTTCGAGGCACTCCAGCGCCGGGACCGTGACGCCGAGATCGCGGACCGGACGCGTCGCGAACGCGCAGCCGTGGACCTCATCTCGCGGCTCGCCGGCCACCGCGGCCGACCGCTGGCGGCGCACCTGTGACCGGCGGCTCCGTCCGGGGAGACCTGCTGGACCTCGGCGGCGACTGGCTCGCTCTCGCGGACGGGGCGCGGACCGTCCTTGTCGCCCTCCCCGCCGTCGTCGCGTTCGACGGCCTGGGCGGGCGCGTCGAGCCGGCGAAGGCCGCGCGCCGGTTCGGCCTCGGCTACGTCCTGAGGGGCCTGGGCCGGGACCGGTCCGTCGTGGCCGTCACAGACCGGTCCCGGCGCGTCGTCACCGGCACCATTGCCTCGGCCGGCGCCGACCACGTCGACGTCGCCGTCCATCCCGCCGACGAGCCGGGCCGTGCCGCCGTTCGGCGCGGCCTATGGACGATCCCCTATGCCGCCCTCGTCACGGTGGCCCCGGCGGGCTAGTCGTCGCCGGGGAGCCGTGGGTGCGCCTTGACGAAGTCCCGGGTCTCGGCATACATCCGCTGGATGTAGGTCTCCAGCTCGGTGGCCTCGACGCGCCACTGTCCCCGGCCCCCCACCTTGATGGCGGGCAGGTCTCCGGAGCGGACGAGGGCGTAGGCCTGGGCCGCGCTCACGTCGAGGATCTCGGCGACGTCGGCGAGCTGGAGGAACCGCTTGGCCATGACCGCCATTGTGCCCGCTCAGCGGCCGGCGGCGCGGAGGTCGTCCACAGCATGCCGCGCTCGACAGGCGAGCAGGCCCGACGCCTTCTATCGTTCGAAGGAGACCGTCGACGGAGGAAGACGTGACCGACCTGCCCGCGCGCCCAGCGAACCGCCTACGCAAGCCCTCGTGGCACGACTCGCGCCTCGTCGTCGGCGTCATCCTCGTCCTCCTGTCCGTCGCGGCCGGCGGCGTCCTCGTGGCCCAGGCGGACCACCGCGTCCCCGTCCTCGTGGCGCAGGCGGATCTGGTGCCGGGTGACCGGCTCACGGCGGACAACACGCGGGTCGTGCCCGTCCAGCTCGGCGACGGGCTCGTCCGCTATCTGGCCGGGACGACGAGGCTCGGTGACCGGTACGTCCTGCGCCCCGTCCGCCGCGGCGAGCTGATCGCCGCCTCGGGGGTCGGCGTGGCCGCCGACCTGGCCGTGCAGCCCCTGACGGTCATGGCGGATGCGACGTCCGCGACGGCGCTCGTGCGCGGCTCGGTCGTCGACGTCTATGTCAACATCCCCAAGGGTGGCTCCAGTGAGGGGTACGCCGGCTCGGAGCGGGTGCTGACGACGATCGCCGTGGCGGACCGCCCGGCGCCCTCGAGCGGGCTCGGGACGTCCAGCGACCGGCTCCCCGTCCGCATCCTCGTCCCGCGGGAGCGGGTCAACGACCTCGTCAACCACCTCGACGACGGCTCGCGGATCACCCTCGTCCCCATCCCCGGGTCGTTGACGGCAGGCCCGGGGTCGTGACGGCGCGCGTCCTCACGGCCCTACGGGACGACGTCGAGTCGCGGCTCGTCACCATCCTCGAGGACTCGCCCGACGTGACCGTCGTCCGCCGGTGCGCCGATGTCGAGGATCTCCTCGCGGCCGCGTCGGCCGGGCTCGCCGACTGCGCCCTCGTCTCCGCCGGCCTGCGCGGCCTCGACCGGGACACGGTCGCCACGATGGCGGACCATGGCACCGGGGTCGTCGGCGTGACCGCGACGACGGGTCCGGGCGACGTGGCCGACGAGGCGGACGAACGCGTCCTGCGGCAGATCGGCGTCGCGACGGTCGTGTCCGAGGACACCGACGTCGTCCGGCTTGGGGACGCGATCACCGAGGCGGTCGGCGCGCTCGGCGCCGGACGCCGATCACGGGACGCCGAACCGCCAGGGCGGACGCCGCCGGCGACGTCCGGGGGGCCTGGCAGCGCGCGCACCGAGCACGACGGGCGGCTCGTCGCCGTGTGGGGCCCGACGGGGGCACCGGGCCGGACGACGGTGGCCGTCAACGTGTCGGCGGAGCTGGCCGCGCGAGGGACCTCGGTCCTGCTTGTCGATGCGGACACGTGGGGTGCCGGTGTGGCGCAGGCCCTCGCCCTCATAGACGAGACGCCTGGTCTCGTCGCGGCCGCCAGGGCGTCCGAGCAGGGCAGGCTCGACCGCGTCGGCCTCGCGCGGCTCGCGCCGGTCGTCCCTCCTGGGTTCCGGGTTCTCACGGGCCTGCCCCGCGCCGACCGGTGGCCCGAGGTGCGGCGGGCGGCATACGAGCAGGTCCTCGACCTGGCCAGGACCCTCGCCGACGTCATCGTCGTCGACTGCGGGTTCGCCGTCGAGGACGACGAGGAGCTGAGCTACGACACGGACGCTCCGCGGCGCAACGTGACGACGGTGACGACACTGGCGAGGGCGGACCTCGTCCTCGCCGTGGGCAGCGCCGACCCGGTCGGGCTGCAGCGCCTCGTGCGCGGTGTCCAGGACCTTCGGGAGCTCACATCGGCCGACGTCCGCGTGCTCGTCAACAAGGTGCGGGCGTCCGCCGTCGGGACCCATCCCGAGCGCCGGATCGCCGATGTCCTCGCCCGCTTCGCCGGCCACGAGGACGTCGCCTTCCTCCCTTGGGACCTCGAAGGCTGCGACGCGGCCATGCTCGCGGGGGTCTGCCTCGGCGAGCGGGCCGCCCGCTCGCCGCTCCGGGTCGCCCTGCGTGACGTGGCCGGGTCCCTCGCCTAGCACCGGTGGTCTCGGGTGCCCCGCCGCCCGCGTCCGGCGGCCCCCGGATATCGAACGTCACGTGCGCGCGGGGGTGCCGCAGGACCGACCGCGTCTGCGAGCATGGCGGCGTGACCGATCGGCTGAGCTCGCTTGACGCGTCCTTCCTTGCTCTCGAGGAGGGAACGACGCCACTGCACGTGGGATCCGTCATGGTGTTCCAGGCCGCCTCGTCGACGGTCGACTACGACCGGATCATCGCCCTCATCGAGGAACGGCTGACGCTCGTCCCGCGGTACCGCCAGCGAGTCATGGAGGTGCCCGGCCGGCTCGCCAACCCGCTGTGGGTCGACGACCCGGCCTTCGACGTCACCTACCACGTGCGGCAGGCGGCGCTGCCGAGGCCGGGAAGCGACCGCCAGCTCGAGGAGTTCGTCACGCGGATCTCGCCGCGTCCGCTCGACCGCAACCGCCCGCTGTGGGAGGCCTACATCGTCGAGGGCATGGAGAACGGTCGGTTCGCCATCGTCACGAAGACCCACCCCGCCCTCGTCGACGGTGCCGCGGCCCTCGACCTCGCACATGTCATCCTCACCGAGGACCCCGGCGCTGGCCCGGAGGCGGCCGGGGCGGAGCCGGTGGCCTGGCGCCCCCGGCGCCTGCCCAACACGATGTCGCTCGTCACCGAGGCGGTCGGGGAGATGGTGCGGCGCCCGATGCAGGTCGTCGAGACCCTCCAGAGCGGTGTTCACGACGTCGCCGCGACCGGCGGGCGGGTGCTCGCTGCGGTCGGTGAGGTCGCCTCGACGCTGCTTCAGGCATCCGCCCGGCCCGCGCCGAGCCTCCCGCTCAACGGGCCCGTCGGCAGCGCCCGTCGCTTCGTCATGGTCGGCACGGACCTCGCGGACTACCGGGATGTCCGCTCACGGCTCATGAAGGGCCGGCGTCCGGAGGAGGTGACGGTCAACGACGTCATCCTCGCCACCCTCGCCGGAGCCTTGCGGACGTGGCTGCTCACCCGTGGCGAGGCCGTGACGAACACGACGACGGTCCGCGCCCTTGTGCCCGTCAGCGTCCACACCGGGGACGACGACGAGCGGGGGCACCACCTGTCGGCGTTCTTCGTCGACCTGCCGGTCGGGGAGCCGAACCCCCGTATGCGCCTGCACCAGATTGCCTACGCAATGCACCAGCAGACCGACGCCGGGCGCGCCGTCGGTGCGAGGTCGCTTTCCGGGCTCGCCGGGTTCGCGCCCCCGACGATGCACTCTCTCGGTGCCCGGATCGCCCGCATGGCGTCGCGGCGCCTCTACAACCTCGCCGTGACGAACGTCCCCGGGCCGCAGCGTCCCCGGTACGCCCTCGGCGCGCGCCTTCTCGCGACGTACCCGGTGCTGCCGCTCAGCCCCGACCAGGCGCTCGCCATCGGGCTGACGTCCTACGACGGCGGCGTGTACTACGGCCTCCACGCGGACCGGGACACGGTCCCCGACGTCGACGTCCTCGGTCGCGCCATCGTCGACGCGCTCGCCGAGCTCCGGGAGGCGCCACGCCTGGCCCGGTCGCGCGGGACCATTGAGCCATGACGCAGACCCGCATCTACCTGCCCCTGTCGGCCGACGGCATCCGTGCCCTCGCGCGGACCGGCGCCACAGACGAAGGGGCGGACCCGGCGTATGCCGTGACGGCCGCCCTGCGAGCCGCGTCGCCGGGAGCGGGGGACGAGGAGCTCGAGGACGCCGCGCTGCGGGCCGCCGCCGCGGGGGCGGGCGTCTTCGCCGTCGCCGCCGCCGACGTGGACCCTCACGACGTCGCCGAGGCCACCGAGGACGACCCCGCACGGGTCGCGGTGGCCGGGCCGGTGCCGGTGCAGCGGATCGCGTCCATCCACGTCGTCGACGGTGCGGACATCCTCTGGTACGACGTCACGGAGCTTGCGGAGGTCGACCGCCTCGCGGCGCGCGCACCGTGACACGATGGGCTCGAATGACCGACGCGTCGAGACCCACAAGGAGCACGCATGGACGCCCTGACCTCCGTACCCACCCCGATCAACGAGGCTGTCCTGGACTACGCGCCGGGCAGCCCCGAGCGGGGCCGGCTGGAGGTCGCCCTTGCCGAGCTGGGCTCCGGACGGCGCGACCTGCCCCACACGATCGGCGGGGTGCGGGTCACCGGCAAGGGCAAGGCCGAGACGATCCGGCAGCCCCATGCGACGCGCAAGGTCATCGGGACGATCCGCAACGCGACGAAGGCGGAGGCGAAGTCGGCCATCGACGCGGCGATGACGGCCGCGCCGGCGTGGCGCGACATGTCGTTCGACGACCGCGCGGCGATCATGCTCAAGGCCGCGGAGCTCCTCTCCGGCCCGTGGCGTGAACGGGTCAACGCGGCGACGATGCTGGGCCAGAGCAAGACGGTCTACCAGGCCGAGATCGACAGCGCCTGCGAGCTCATCGACTTCTGGCGCTTCAACGTCCACTTCGCGCGGCAGATCCTCGCGGAGCAGCCGATCGCCAACTCCAAGGGGGTGTGGAACCGCGTCGACCATCGCCCCCTCGAGGGTTTCGTCTATGCGATCACCCCGTTCAACTTCAGCTCCATCGCCGGCAACCTGCCGACGGCCCCGGCGCTCATGGGCAACACGGTCATCTGGAAGCCGAGCCACACCCAGCAGCTCGCGGCCCAGATGACGATGGAGCTCCTCGAGGAGGCCGGGATGCCCCCGGGCGTCATCAACCTCCTCGGTGGCCATGGCCAGGACACCTCCGCCGTCGCCCTGTCCCACCCCGACTTCGCCGGGATCCACTTCACCGGCTCGACCAGGGTCTTCCAGTCCCTGTGGTCCGAGGTCGGGGCGAACATCGCGAGGTACAAGACCTACCCGCGGCTCGTCGGTGAGACCGGCGGCAAGGACTTCGTCCTCGCCCACCCCAGCGCCGACCCCGACGTCCTGCGGACCGCCCTCGTCCGTGGCGCCTTCGAGTACCAGGGCCAGAAGTGCTCGGCGGCATCGCGCGCCTACATCCCCCGGAGCCTGTGGAAGGTCATCAAGGACGACATCGTCGACCTGACCGACTCCCTCCCCATGGGCGACATCACCGACCTGTCGAACTTCATGGGCGCCGTCATCGACGACCGGGCCTTCACCAAGCTGTCCGGCGCCATCGACCGGGCGAAGCAGACCCCGTCCATCACCGTGGCCGCCGGCGGGACGTACGACGCCACCGACGGCTGGTTCATCCGGCCGACGATCCTCGTCGGCACGGACCCGACCGACGAGATCTTCAGGACGGAGTACTTCGGCCCGATCCTCTCGGTCCACGTCTACCCCGACCGCCAGTTCTCGGCCGTCGTCGACCAGATGGAGTCGGTGAGCCCGTATGCCCTGACCGGGTCGATCATCGCCCGCGACCGGGGGGCCATCGCCGACGCGATGGCCCGCCTGAGGTTCACAGCCGGGAACTTCTACATCAACGACAAGCCGACCGGCGCCGTCGTCGGTCAGCAGCCCTTCGGTGGAGCCCGCGCCTCCGGGACCAACGACAAGGCCGGCTCACCACTGAACCTCATGCGGTGGGTGTCGCCGCGGTCCATCAAGGAGACGTTCGTCCCGCCGACCTCCCACGGCTACCCGCACATGGGCTGACGACCGGCGCGGAGGGGGCGTCGATCAGGCGCGAAGGCGCGCCCGGAGGAGGTCGAGCTCGGTGTCGATGGAGGCGAGCAGCGCCGGCGTCGCCGCCTGCTCGACCTTCCCGCCGAGCAGCGGCACGGCCGCGCGCAGCTGGGCGTCGACGATCTCCGTCGTGCCCGTCGCGGTCGGCGTCAGCGCGAGGGACCCTCTCAAGGTGACCGGTGCCCCGACGACCGACACCGACAGGGTGCCGACCCGGGCACCGGTGGCGTCGGCAGCACCCCACAGCGAGATCTCCCGGACCGTCAGCCTGGAACCGACGACGGCGCGGACGAAGTCCGGGAAGCCTGCTGTTGCCAGCAACCGGACCGTCTCGATGCGGACCCCGTCGCCGTCGGGGTCGACCGTCGCCGAGCCGCCGTCGCCCTCGCTCGTCCGGCGCACCTTGTCCGTGTGGAACGCGGGGTCGGCGATGACGGCGAACACGCGCTCGGGGGGTGCGGCGAAGTCGCCGGTGCGTCGGATCAGCTGCATGGGTGGAGCGTATGCCTGGGGTTCGCTCAGAGGCGGCGCAGCGACTCCGAGACGGCGGCGAGCCGCTGCCGGGAGGCGGTCAGTGCGCCGCGGAGCGACTCGGCCGCGGCGGCCAGCGACGCGTCGACCTCCTCGAGCGCGTGCTGTTGCTCGGCGATGAGGACATCCTGACGCGCGACCCACGCGGAATCGGCCTCGCCGGTGATCCCGAACGGACGCCCGACGAGGCCGTCGCGGACCTCGAGGCCGGCGCGCCGGGACGCGTCCTCGACGGCGCGGGACGCCGTCGCCAGGGACGACACCTCGGCGGCGTGGTCGGCCAGGGCCCGCCCGACCGCGTCGAGCTCCCGGGCGAGCTCCCCGGCCCCACCGGCGAGTGCGGCGCCCCGGCGTCGGGCGACCCGGGCCGCCGCGCCGGTCCACCCGTCCGCGGCCGCCGAAACCGCACCGGCGAGTGCGTGACCGGGCCCGGTGAGGGCCGCCCCCAGCCGGCGAAGGGTGCTCGCCGTTGCGCTGAGCGAGGAGACATCGGGGGCCGTCATGGACGGCCGCGGTTCCGGGCCGACCCCGGTGTCCGTGTCGCGTCGAGACCCGCGAGCGGCCGGGGCGGCAGAGCCGCTACGGCGAGGCGTGCCTCCTCGCCGACACCGCGGAGCGTGTCGAGGACCTGGTCGAGGTAGTCCTCGAGCGCGGCCTGGCAGTCTCGGTCGCCGAGCAGGGGCGTCAGGACGCTCAGCTCGTCCTCCGCAGCGAACACGGCCTCGCCGAGGGCCTCCAGCGCGGCGCGCACGGACCGCGCCGTGGCGGCGTCCGGCTGGGCAGGCATGGCGCCACTCTAGGGGCGCCGGGCGGCCGCGGCGCCGCAGATCCACATTCCTCTAGCCGGTCGAACACGCCGAGACGCACGTGACTAATGTGGATCTCCGGGCACGACGAGGTGCCTGCGGACCGCCAAGAACGGCCCGTGTCGACGACGAAGGGTGCGACACCACCATGTCCGATTCCCTCACCCGTGACGAGGTCATCCGGCAGATCGCCGAGGCCTTCGCCGATCTACCGGGAGGGAGGGACGACCCGGCGTTCATCGAACGCTACTTCCGTCATGTGCCCCTCGACGAGCTCGCCGAGCGCCCGCGCAGAAGGATGGCGGGCGCCGCCGCCGCCCATCTCGCCCTGGCCCAGGACCGGGTCGCCGGGACCTCCAAGGTCCGCATCTTCAACCCCTCGGTCGAGACGGACGGCTGGTCAAGCCCGAACAGTGTCGCCATGGTCGTCACCGACGACATGCCGTTCCTCGTCGACAGCGTGACGGGGTGTCTCGTCACCGAGGGGTACGACGTCCTTCTTGTCGTCCACCCCCAGCTCACGGCGCGGCGCGACGCAATGGGCCGGCTCGACGCCATCACAGACAGCGACCCAAGCGCGCGCGGCGCCGCCCGGAGTGTCGGCGAGATCGCCGAGTCGTGGATGCTCCTGTCCTTCAACCGCGAGCCCGACCCGGCACGTCGCGCCGCGCTCGAAGACCACATCGCCGATGCCCTCAGGGACGTTCGCGAGAGTGTCGAGGACTGGCCGAAGATGCGAACGAAGTGTCTCGTGCTCGCCGCCGAGCTCGAGGGTGCGCCCCCACGGGGGGTCGACGCAACAGAGGTCCGACAGGCCGTGGCCTTCCTCCGCTGGATGACGGACAACCACTTCACCTACCTCGGGTACCGCGAGTTCCGCCTCGAGGACACCGAGGCGGGCGAGGCGCTCGTCCCGATCCCGAGCTCGGGCCTGGGGATCCTCCGGGCCGACCCTGCGCTGGGCCGGCCCCGGGTGCCACTGGGCGGGGAGGCGCTGGCGCGGGCTCGTGAGCCCAGGCTGCTCATCCTGACGAAGGCCAACTCGATGTCGACGGTCCACCGGCGGGCCTACCTCGACTATGTGGGGATCAAGGTCTTCGACGCGACCGGTGAGGTCGTCGGCGAGCGGCGGTTCCTCGGGCTCTACGCGGCGACGGCGTACACGGAGTCGGTCACCCGCATCCCCGTCGTCGCCGACAAGGTCGCGACGATCGTCGCCAGGTCGGGCGTCGCGCCGAACAGCCACATCGGCAAGGACCTCATGGGCGTCCTGGAGAGCTACCCGCGGGACGAGATGTTCCAGGGTTCGGTCGACGAGCTGTGCGACATCGCCCTGGCGGTGACCGCCCTCGAGGGGCGGCGGCGGACGAAGCTGTTCCTTCGCGAGGACCTCTACGGCCGGTTCGTCTCGTGCCTGGTGTACATCCCGCGGGACCGGTACAACACGTCGGTCCGCACGCGGATGGCCGACATCCTCCAGAGGACCTTCGGCGGGGAGAGCGTCGAGTTCGCCGCTCGGGTGTCGGAGTCCGCGCTGTCGCGGCTCCAGTTCATCGTCCACATGCCGAAGGACGTCCGGGTCCGGCATCTGAGCGAGGAGGAGACGGCGGCCCTGGAGCGCGAGCTGGTCTCCGTCTCGCGGGTCTGGACCGACCGCCTCGACGACGGGATTCGCGCCCGGTTCGGCGACACCGAGGGCGACCGCCTCATGCACCTGTTCGGGCACGGGTTCCCGACGGCCTACGAGGAGACGTTCACGGTCAGCCAGGGGATCGCGGACCTGCGTCACCTCGACCGGCTCGGACCGGAACGCCGTACCTCGGTGGCCCTCTACCGTCCCGCCGAGGCGCCGGCGACGGTCCGTCGGTTCAAGCTCTTCCGCGCCGACCCGCTCTCCCTGACCAACATCCTCCCGATCTTCACGCACATGGGGGTCGAGGTCGTCGACGAGCAGCCGTATGCCATCACGCGCAGCGACGGTGCCGAGCTGCATGTGTACGACTTCGGGCTGCGCGTCGCAGACGCCGCGATCTGGGAGTCCCTGCCGCACGAGGAGCTCCGGGACCTGTTCGAAGGGGCCGTCCTCGCCGTCTGGGACGGCCAGGCCGAGTCGGACGGTCTCAACCAGCTCATCCTCGGCGCGCGCCTCACCTGGCGTCAGGTCGTCGTCCTCCGCGCCGTGGCCCGTTACCTCCGGCAGGCCCGGACGCTCTTCAGCCCGAGCTATGTCGAGGGCGCCCTCGTGTCCAACCCGCAGACCGCCCGCGACCTTGTCGAGCTCTTCGAGGCGAAGTTCGACCCGACCCGCTTCGGCGGTGTCGCCGGGCAGGAGCGCGGCGCGGCGGCCGCCGCGATCGTGGCCCGGATCGTCGCTGACCTCGACTCGGTCGCCTCGCTCGACCACGACCGGATCATCCGCTCGTTCCTGTCCGTCATCTCCGCGGCGCTGCGGACCAACTTCTACCAGGCCGGCCCGGTCCCGGGCGGCGCCTCGGAACCCTTGCCGCACAAGGCCTACATCTCCATGAAGCTCAACCCGCGCGCGATCCCCGACCTGCCGGCACCGCGCCCGCAGCACGAGATCTGGGTCTACAGCCCGCGCGTCGAGGGACTCCACCTCCGCTTCGGCGCGGTCGCCCGCGGCGGCCTGCGGTGGAGTGACCGTCGGGAGGACTTCCGGACCGAGATCCTCGGCCTCGTCAAGGCGCAGATGGTCAAGAACGCCGTCATCGTCCCGACCGGGTCCAAGGGCGGCTTCTTCGCCAAACAGCTTCCCGACCCCATCACGGACCGGGATGCGTGGCTCGCCGAGGGCATCGAGGCATACAGGCTGTTCGTCTCCGGGCTGCTCGACCTGACGGACAACCGGGTCGGCAACGACGTCATCCCCCCCGCGAGCGTCGTGCGCCACGACGGCGACGACACCTACCTCGTCGTCGCGGCCGACAAGGGGACGGCGACCTTCTCCGACATTGCCAACGGGGTGGCCCGCTCCTACGGGTTCTGGCTCGATGACGCGTTCGCCTCGGGAGGCTCGGCCGGGTACGACCACAAGGAGATGGGCATCACCGCGCGTGGGGCGTGGGAGTCCGTCAAGCGACACTTCCGCGAGATGGGTACCGACACCCAGACCGAGGACTTCACCTGCGTCGGCATCGGCGACATGAGCGGGGACGTCTTCGGAAACGGCATGCTCCTGTCGGAGCACATCCGGCTCGTCGCCGCCTTCGACCACCGGCACATCTTCGTCGACCCCGACCCTGACCCGGCGCGCTCCTTCCTCGAGCGTCGGCGCCTCTTCGACCTGCCCCGGTCCTCCTGGGCGGACTACGACGCCACGCTGCTCAGCGAAGGGGGTGGGATCTTCTCGCGCGCGCTCAAGGCGGTGCCGGTGACCCCACAGATGACGGCAGCGCTCGGGCTGCCCGAGGACACGACGGCGATGACGCCGGCCGAGCTCATCCACGCGATCCTTCTCGCTCCCGTCGACCTGCTGTGGAACGGCGGGATCGGGACCTACGTCAAGTCCTCGGCGGAGGACAAGGTCGACATCGGGGACCGCGCCAACGACGCGATCCGCGTCGACGGGAACGAGCTACGGTGCAAGGTGGTCGGCGAGGGTGGCAACCTCGGCCTGAGCCAGCTGGGCCGGATCGAGGCGTCCTTCCACGGCGTGCGTGTCAACACCGACGCGATCGACAACTCGGCCGGGGTGGATACCTCCGACCACGAGGTCAACATCAAGATCCCCCTCGCGGACCTCGTCCGGGCAGGGGCGCTGACGATGGACGACCGGAACGCCTTCCTCCACTCCATGACCGATGAGGTGGCCGCACAGGTCCTGCGGGACAACTACGAGCAGAACGTCCTCCTCGGCAACGCGCGCACCCGGGCCCAGGCGATGGTCCACGTCCACCAGCGGCTCATCCACTGGCTCGAGGAGCGAGGCGACCTCGACCGGGCCCTGGAGTTCCTTCCCTCCGGCGGCGAGCTCATGAAACGCGCCAAGGAGGGGGAGGGGCTGAAGTCCCCGGAGCTGTCCGTCCTCGTCGCGTACGCCAAGCTCGCCCTGAAGGAGGATCTCCTCGCGAGCGACCTGCCGGACGACCCGTGGCTCATCGGCACCCTGGCGGGCTACTTCCCGGAGCCGATGCGGACGGCATACTCCGACCAGGTGGCCGGGCATCCGTTGCGGCGCGAGATCATCACGAACGCCGTGGCCAACGCCGTGGTCAACGCGGGTGGAATCACGTTCGCCTTCCGGGCCATGGAGGAGACCGGTGCCAGCGCCGCCCAGGTCGCCCGGGCCTTCCTCGTCTGCCGTGAGGTCTTCGGCCTCGACGGCTTCGCCGGCAGGGTCGAGGCGCTCGACGACGTCCTCTCGACGGGAGCCCAGACCGAGCTCTACCTCGAGTTCCGGCGCCTCATCGACCGAGCGGTCCGCTGGTTCATCCATGTCCGGCCCCGCACGCTCGACATCGGCGGCGAGATCGAGCGGTTCGGCGACCTCGTCCGCGCGTGGGCTCCTCGGGTGCCGACGCTCCTGCGCGGCGAGGAGCGGGCACGGCTCGAGCGCCGGGTCGCGGAGATGGAGCGCGACGGCGTGCCCGAGGAGCTCGCCCGAGAGGCGGGGGCGCTCCTGGACGAGTACTCCCTGCTCGACATCAGCGACCTCGCGACGACGTCCGGCGAGGGCATCGAGACGGTGGCCCCCCTGTACTACGCCGTCTCCGAGACGTTCGGCATCGACGCGATGCTCTCCCGGGTCTCTCGACTGCCTCGCGAGGACCAGTGGGACGCGCTGGCCCGCGCGGCCGTCCGGGACGACCTCTACGGAGTCCTCGAGACCATCACGCGGGCGGTTCTGGACGCAACGCGCGGTCACGCTGCGGCACGGCCTCAGGACCGGGTAGACCTCTGGAACGAGGCCAATGCGGACGCTGTCGGCCGTGCCACCGCAGCCCTCTCGGGCATCACCGCGCTCGACGCGCCCAACCTCGCCGCCCTTTCCGTCGCGTTGCGGACCCTGCGCGGCGTCGTTCGCGGAGGTGCCTTGAGCTAGGGAGGCCGCTGGCTAGGCTGCCCGTCGTGGCCACCCTCAGCGACTCACTTCACGACTCGCACGCGCCGAACGAGGTCGACTGGCTGCACCAGCTCATCGGGGACTGGCAGCTGCTCGCCGACCTGTCCTTCGCCGACCTTGCGCTCCTCGTCCGCCGTGGTCCGAACCAGTGGGAGACGGTCGCCCATGTCCGGCCCAACACCGGCGAGATGATCTTCGTCGACGACGTCGTCGGCAGGATCCTCGAAGGGGCCGACTTCCCGACCCTCGCCCAGGCCTTCCGGACGGGTCGCATCGTGCGCTCGCCGGCACCGGTCCTGCGCGGGGGCACCCGTGTCTACGAGGAGGCGATCCCCGTCGTCTTCGAGGGCCGCTCGATCGCCGTCGTCACCCGGCACACCAGTGCCGTCTCGCAGCGGACGCCGAGCCTGCTCGAGGACACGTACCGGTCCCTCGGCGACGACATCGCCGCGATGATCTCGACGGGCGAGTTCCCCGGTGGAGGGGCCGCGACAGGCATACGCCGGGGGGCGCCGCGGGTGGGCGACGGAGTCATCCATCTCGACACCGACGGGATCGTCCGGTACGCCAGCCCCAACGCCATGTCGGCCCTGCACCGGCTCGGCCACCACGAGACCATCGTCGGGGAGAACCTTGCGCGGATCGTCGCCGACATCGCCCAGCGCAGCGACTCGCCCGTCGACGAGTCGCTGGCGCTCGTGGTGACGGGTCGGGCGGCCTGGCGCTCGGAGGTCGTCTCCCTGGGGGCGACCGTGACCATGCGTGCGCTTCCTCTGACGAGGCGGGGCCAGCGCACGGGTGCCATCGTCCTGGTCCGGGAGATCACCGAGCTGCGGCGGCGCGAGCGCGAGCTCATGACGAGGGAGGCGACGATCCGGGAGATCCACCACCGGGTCAAGAACAACCTCCAGACCGTCGCCGCACTCCTGCGCCTGCAGGCTCGACGGCTTCCCCCGAGCGAGGCGCGGGAGGCGCTCGACGAGGCGGTCCGGCGGGTCGGGACGATCGCCCTCGTCCACGAGACCCTCAGCCAGGGCTTCCACGAGACGGTCGCCTTCGACGACATCGCCGTCCAGGGACTACAGGCGATCGCCGACGTCGCCTCGGGCGAGCACGGCGTCGACGCGACGGTGACGGGGACCTTCGGACGGATGCGCGCGGAGGACGCCACGGCGCTCGCGATGATCATGTCCGAGCTGATCCAGAACGCTGCCGAGCACGGCCTGGCCCAGCGGCGGGGACGGATCATCCTCACCGCCGACCGGTCCGACGACGCGCTGACGGTGACCGTGACCGACGACGGGGAGGGCCTGCCGGCCGGGTTCCGCCCCGGCGCCGACGGCCTCGGCACACAGATCGTCATGTCGTTCGTCGAGGACCTGCGCGGGACCATCGTGTGGGAGCGAGCAGAGCCGCGGGGGACGACGGTCCGGCTCAGGCTCCGGCTACGCCCGCTCGACGCGGCATGACCCCGGCCGGCGGGCGGGGTCGCGCCGGGGCGTCGGCGCTCAGCCGGCCCGTCGGGCCCGGGCGTTGCGGCGCTTGAGCGCGCGGCGCTCGTCCTCGGACATCCCACCCCAGACGCCGGAGTCCTGCCCGGTCTCGATGGCCCACTTCAGGCACTCCTCGATGACCTCGCATCGGCGGCACACGGCTTTGGCCTCCTCGATCTGCATGAGCGCGGGGCCCGTGTTCCCGATGGGGAAGAAGAGCTCCGGGTCCTCGTCGAGGCAGGCAGCGCGGTCGCGCCAATCCATCGGGGGTTGCTCCTAGCGGGTCGATCGTGTCCCGGGGCGGGGAGCCGCGTCGGGGTGCATCCGCCTTCCGGATGGGATGCAACGGGCAGGACGCCGTGACGACACACCTGCCCTCACACATGGTAGTACGCCGTCTGCAATCGGCCTACGACCGAGCGGGGGATGTGACGAGTCGCATCCCTAGGATGGTCGCCGTGACGACGCCCGCGACAGCTCTCGCAGCGGGGGCCCGCCGGGTCGCCGGAGCCGTCTGCGGAGCGCATGCCCTCGCCTTGGGCGGCATCGCGGCATACTACCTCGTCCGTCTCGCGACGGGAGGGGACCAGTCGGCGGCGAGGGTGCTCATGTCCGCGGTGCTCATCGTCGCCTTCGCCGTCGTGCTCGGCGTCATGGCCGTCCAATGGTTCGGCGGGGTCAGGTGGGTCCGGACGCCGACGATCGTCTGGTGCCTCCTCCTCCTGCCCGTCGCCGTCAGCCTCGGGCAGGCCGGAGACTGGTGGCTGGCTGCCGTGGTCGGCATTAGCGCCCTCATCGGAGTCCTGGCGGCCGCCGGGTCAGAGCGCCGAGACCCGGCCTAGGGTCGCGTCGACCCGCTGGTCTGGGGACGGGCGGGCGACCTGGACCCTGCGGGGGCGCCCGTGCTCGACGAGCCACCCGCGGCCCGCCACGAGCGGGCCCGACGGTACCCGTATGCCGAAGGGCTCCCCATCGAGAGCTCCGCTCGGGCTGAGGAGGAGCCCGGTGCGGTGGCGCGAGACGTCGACGACGAGGCCCCGGAAGAGCGTGGGGAGCGCCAGCGCGTCGACGGCGGCGGTCACGACGAGATCGGCCCGTCGACGGGCATGGGTCACAAGGACGGCGTCGGCCGGTGTCGGCGGCAGCGACTCGGCGTCGTCGACGAGGACCTCCGTCTCCGCTCCTGCGGTGAGGACGTCGACAAGGCCGCGCGGGTCCTCCGGATCGACGACACGCACACGGCCGCTCAGGTACGTCCACTCCGAGGGCCGCCGGGTGACGACGACGACGACCCCCGTGCCTCGCTCCACGACGAGCTCGGCCAGGCGGAGCAGGGCCGTCGTCCGACCGGAGCCACGCGGACCGCTGACGAGCCGGCGGGTCGAGGCGCCCTCGAACCCGCAGGGGACCAGGTCGGCATCGAGAGCGAGGGCGTGGGGCGCCTCCGGCGCCATGACGCGGGTCGGGA
>JAJXUB010000059.1 GCA_021783215.1 Actinomycetes bacterium
GAGGAGTTAACCACTATGACCACTCGCTTGACCCGCGTTGCCGGGGTCACGCTCGCGTTCGGAATGAGCGTCTCCGCTCTCGCTGCGTGCGGCAGCTCCGGCGGCGGTTCGAGCAGCTCTTCGAGCGGCGGCGCTTCGGGCTCCGCTGCTGGCGGAAGCGGCTCGGAGATCGCCCTTCTTCTCCCGGAGACCAAGACTGCTCGCTACGAGGCCTTCGACAAGCCGATGTTCGAGGCGGCTATCGCTGCGTCCTGCTCCACCTGCAAGGTCCTCTACTACAACGCCGACCAGGATGCGTCAAAGCAGCAGCAGCAGGCAGACACGGCGCTGACCTCCGGTGCCAAGGTCCTCGTGCTCGACGCCGTCGACGGCAAGGCGGCCGCCTCGATCGTCGCGCGGGCCAAGAGCCAGGGCGTGCCGGTCATCGCGTACGACCGCTTCGTCGCGGGCACGGACTACTACGTCTCCTTCGACAACCAGAAGGTTGGCCAGCTCCAGGGTCAGGGACTCGTCGCCGCCATCAAGAAGACCGGCAAGACCAGCGGTGACATCGTCATGATCAACGGCGCTCCCACCGACGCCAACGCGGCGGACTTCAAGAAGGGGGCCCACTCCGTCCTCGACACCAGCGGCTACAAGATCGTCGCCGAGTACGACACGCCCGACTGGAGCCCGGACAAGGCTCAGCAGTGGATGTCCAGCCAGCTGGGTGCGGTCAAGGCGAACCTCGTCGGCGTGTATGCCGCGAACGACGGCACTGCCGGTGGCGCCATCGCGGCCCTCAAGGCCGGTGGCGTGAACCCGCTGCCGCCGGTGACCGGTCAGGACGCCGAGCTCGCAGCGATCCAGCGAATTCTCGCCGGTGACCAGGCTCTGACGATCTACAAGGCGATCAAGCCCGAGGCCGAGGATGCCGCCAAGGCCGCTCTTGCCCTCGTCAACAAGGGCACGCCGAGCTCGACGACGACCAAGGAAGGCGTCCCGGCGACGCTGCTCAACCCCATCGTTGTGACGAAGGACAACATCAAGGACACCGTCATCAAGGATGGTTTCTACACTGCAGCACAGATCTGCACAGGCGACTTCGCCAAGGCCTGCACCGCCGCCGGCATCAGCTGAAGCCGAACCAACCCTCCCAAAGGAGTGCGTCGACGATGACCACCACCTCCCGGGCCCGACCTGTCCTGTCGATGACCGGGGTCTCGAAGCGCTTCGGCGCCGTCCAGGCCCTCAAAGATGTCGACTTCCATGTCAGCGCCGGGGAGGTGGTGGCACTCGTCGGTGACAACGGCGCCGGGAAGTCCACCCTCGTCAAGGCCATCGCAGGCGTCTACCTGCCAGATGAGGGCAGCGTCCTCTTCGACGGCCAGGAGGTGTCGATCCACAGCCCGGCCGAGGCCCAAAGACTCGGCATAGCGACGGTCTTCCAGGACCTCGCGCTCTGCGACAACCTCGACGTCGTCGGCAACCTCTTCCTGGGCAGTGAGTGGATCCACGGCAGGGTCCTCGACGAGGTCGGCATGGAGAAGGAGTCGTGGCGGCTCTTCAAGGAGCTCTCGGCGAAGATCCCCAGCGTCCGCGTCCCCGTGGCGAGCCTCTCCGGCGGCCAGCGGCAGACGGTGGCCATCGCACGCTCGCTGCTCGGCCAACCGAAGGTGGTCATGCTCGACGAGCCGACCGCGGCCCTGGGCGTAGCCCAGACCGCCGAAGTGCTCAACCTCGTCGAACGCCTTCGCGAGAACGGTCTCGCGGTCATCCTCATCAGCCACAACATGTCCGACGTCATGGCCGTCGCGGACCGCATCGACGTCCTGCGGCTCGGCCGCAACAACGGGGAGTTCCTTGTCCGTGAGACGACGACCCAGGAGATCATCGCCGCCATCACGGGCGCGACCAACAACGTCGTCACGGCCCGGGCCGCACGCCGCGAGGCGAAGGAGAACGCATGAGCACCGAGCAGCCCCCGGCCCTCATCGACGAGACGGCCGCGCCTCTCCCGGCGGATCTCCAGGACGAGCGTCTCATCGGCGGCCGGGGCCTCCAGGGCGGGTTCGCCGCGACGGTCAGCCGCCTGCGGACCGGCGACCTCGGGTCGGCACCGGTCATCATCGGACTCATCATCATCTGGGGGGTCTTCCAGATCCTCCGGCCGGAGTTCCTCTCCAGCACCAACCTCGTCAACCTGTCCCTCGACATGGCGGCGATCGGCACGACCGCGCTCGGGGTCGTTCTTGTCCTCCTGCTCGGGGAGATCGACCTCTCCGTCGGCTCGATGGCCGGTCTGTCCGGTGCGGTGCTCGCCGTGGCCTACGTCAGCCACGGATGGCCGTGGTGGGCGGCTGTCCTCGCCTCGCTCGCGACGGGGGTCGCCGTCGGCGCGTTCTACGGCTTCCTGTACAACCGGTTCGGCGTGCCCGCCTTCGTCATCACCCTGGCGGGCCTGCTCGCCTTCCTCGGCCTGCAGCTCCTCGTCCTCGGCAAGCTCGGGACGATCAACTTCCCGTACGACCGAGCCTTCTTCAAGTTCGCCAACCTGTCGTTCCTGCCGAAGTGGCTTTCCTACGTTCTTGTTCTCATCGCCGTGGCAGGGTTCCTCGCGGCGCGGATCCGGATGAGCCGCCAGCGTTCGGCTGCCGGGCTGTCGACAACGCCGATGGCCGTCATCGGCCTTCGCTCGGGGCTTCTCCTGCTCGGACTGCTCGTCGCCGTCTTCGTCCTCAACCGGGACCGTGGCGTGTCCTACATGGTCCTCATGTTCCTGCTGCTCGTGCTCGTCATGGATTTCGCCATCCGTCGGACGCGGTGGGGCCGTTCGGTCATGGCCGTCGGCGGCAACGTCGAGGCGGCGCGACGGTCGGGCATCAACGTGACCCGCGTCTACCTCAGCGTGTTCGCGCTCTGCTCGACGTTTGCGGCGCTCGGCGGGATCTTCTTCGCCGCCCGCCTCGGCGCAGCGAACCAGTCAAGCGGCACCGGCGACTACAACCTCAACGCCATCGCCTCGGCGGTCATCGGCGGGACGAGCCTCTTCGGCGGCCGCGGGTCGGCATACTCGGCCGTGCTCGGCATCCTCGTCATCCAGTCGATCTCCAGCGGGCTCAACCTGCTCAACCTCGACTCGAGCATCCGCTACATGGTCACCGGCGCGGTCCTCCTCATCGCCGTGACGGTCGACAGCCTGAGCCGGCGTAGCCGGGCGGCGCACGGACGCGCCTGACCGCCTCCGCAGACACGCCCTCAGAGGTGCTTGAGCGCCTCGCGCCGCGAGAGACCCGACAACCGGTCCCCGTATGCCTCGACGTGCGCGAGGACCCAGTCGGGGTCGGTCCGGGCGTACTGCCGCAGCGCCCAGCCGATCGCCTTGCGGATGAAGAGCTCCGAGCCGTATGCCGTCCCCTTCAGGTTCGGGGTGATCGTCCCCTCGAGGAGGGCGGTGTCGGTGGCGTCCTTGTGGTTCAGCTGGCTGAGGATGGCTGCACGGCGGACCCACATATCGTCGTCAACCGCCCACTGCCGCATGACCGAGTCCAGGGATGCGATGTGCCGCAACAGGATCGGGCCGATGCGGTGAACAGCGACATCATCGACGACATCCCACCAGCGGGTCGCCATGATGAGGTGCCGGTAGAGGCCGATGGTCCGAGGGTCCTGCCACTCGCGGTAGTGGCGGTGGCCGGTGAGCTCGACGGCGGCGTGCCAGAGCTCCCGGTGCGTGGCCTCGTCGACCAGCGCACGGGCAGTCGCATCCCAGGCGCCGCGAGACGTGAGGCGGCGGGTGGCCAGGACATCGCGGACGGCGCGTCGGACGTCGGGGAGCGTGACGCCGAGATAGGGCAGGTCCGACTTGGTGTACCGCTGCTGCTCCACCGCGCGTGCCGGGTCGGCACGCGCGGTCAGGGCGGCGGTCAAAGCGCGGATGAGCTCGCGGTCTGAGGAGGGCATACGGGCCGGTCAGGCGAACCGGGCGGCGGAGCGGGCACGGGCCTTGGCTGCCTCGACCTCGCGGCTGCGTGGAGGGGCCGGCGTCGTCAGATGGTTGAGCAGATGCCGGGTCGCATGGGCGACCGCGTCGACCGCCTCCTCGAAGGCTGCCTCGTTGGCATGGCTCGGGCGGACCGTGCCGGAGACCTTGCGGACGTACTGGAGAGCTGCCGCACGGATCTCGTCGTCCGTCGCGGGCGGCTCAAAGTTGTCCAGCCGGCGGATGTTGCGGCACATGATCTCCAGCGTAGGGGTGCGGGCCCGGTTCGGCTCGACAGGCGAGTTGCCGGATGCCGTGGCATGGTGGCTGTGGATGAGCGGCCGTGGAGGGCGGCTCTGCCTGTTTGACTTGTGGCCTCGTTCAGCAGCGAGGTGGAGGAGGTGGCCTCGTGCGTGTGCCTTGGAGCCGTCCGTATGCACGTCGCGTCGCTGGGGCGCTCGCCTCGGCGACGGCCCTCGGGCTGGGTCTCGGGGGGTGCACGGGCTCGGGAGGGCCGGACCCGATGAGCGCGCCGCCGACGGGGGTGGGCGGCGCGACGAGCTCGAGCAGCCCGAGCGGGCAGGGGCCGAGGACGTCGGCAGCGGGGATGGCCACCCCGCCGACGCTGGAGGTGCCGGCGGCCGCGCGGGCACATACGCCGGCGGGCGCCGAGGCCTTCGTCCGGTATTTCAATGACGTCTACACTGCTGCACTCACCAAGCCGGATGCCACTCTCCTGCCGATGCTCTGCGACACGAACTCGAAATCATGCGCGGCGTTTCAGAAGACAGCGACTGAGCTGGTGATAGATGGTCGTCGATACCGAAGTGCCCCGTTAACTCTGCGATCAGTGACATCGGTCAAAGGACCCAGTGGCGATTTCGAGGTCCTAGTGGGCGGCCAGCAGAACCTCGTTGACATCGTTGACTCAAACGGAACGGTCATATCGACCGATCCGCAGCGCTCCTTCGAGTTCATGTACTACCCAAGGTGGGCAGGTAGCACCTGGGTGATGCACGACGTCAAGCTTGTGAGTGCCGCATGATGAAGTTGCTCGCGAAGTGCGTATTGTTCCTAGTCTTCATCGCTTTCTTCACCGATGTGGCTGCAGCCGACACGATCGGAAGCGTGCAGAAGTCGGGAGTCTCGACCTATACGCGCGGTGAGTTGAAACAGCTGGGTACTCAGCAGCAGCAACAGATTCGGCTCGCCGAGGCGCACTACGAGTACAAGACGCTGGACTCGTGCGGAGCGACGGGGTCCCTGTACATGACCCAGGACTGTGCAACGAACCAGGTCACCACCCTGTGCCCTCCGACGGAGGGGCCGCTCGTCGACATTCTCCGGCGCCTCGTCGCCCCGACGGGCGAGGAGCTACGACCGTGGTCGCTGCTCGGGCGCACGTGTCGCGGCAACGACGTCCCGGGAGCGCGACTGCGCCCGACGATGGCCATGGTCGTCGACGCCTTCCACCACACCCCCTGGGCGCGGGCGACGATCGGGTTCCAGCCCGACGGGTATCTCACCCTGGTCAACCTGACGAGCTTCTACGAGGCGAAGTGGTCCGCGACCGGCTACGGCCCCGGCTCGGTCGACCGCGTCGACCCTGCGGCGATGCTCGGCCATCAGGTCGACATCAGGCCAAGGCTGGTCAGCTTCACGTACCACTTCGGCGACGGCTCCAGCCAGGGCCCGACGACCTCGACCGGTGGCGTCTACCCTGGCGGCGACATCCGGCATACGTATGCGAGGAGCGGGACCTATGCGGCGTACGTCACCGTCGTGTGGGGGGCGGACTTCCGGGTGGACGGCGGTGCGTGGGCGCCCGTGCCGGCGACGGCGAGCGTTGACGAGCCGGCGGCGGTAGTCACCGTCCGCGAGGCGCACAGCCACCTCGTCGCGAGCTGACACGGGCCGCGGCCGACACGCCCGCAGGAACTTCTCCTGCACACCCGGTGGACGACGTCGATGCAGGTCAGAACCGGGCTGGAGGCTAGCCCGGGCGCGTCGTCCACAGGCTTGTCCCGACCATGTGAACAGAGCACCCGGGCGTTTTCCACAGGCTATCCACCGCCGTGTCCACCGGCCGACTTGGGTCTGTCGGCGGTCGCTGCTTGGATCTGACGGAGGGTCGCATCGAGGGGCGGAAGGCGTGCGGTGACCATTTCGGAGCTCAGTGGGTACGGCGCGGCTGCCGGCCCTGCAGGGTACGCCCAGGACGACCGGCTCCCACCGCAGGACATCCTCGCGGAACAGTCCGTCCTCGGCTCCATGCTCCTGTCGAAGGACGCCATCGCCGACTGCGTCGAGACCCTCCGGGCGACCGACTTCTACCGGCCGGCGCACGAGACGATCTACGACGCGATCCTCGACCTCTACGGGCGTGGTGAGCCCGCCGACACGATCACCGTCGCGGACGAGCTCATCAAGCGCGGCGACCTTCAACGAGTCGGCGGGCAGGGCTACCTCCACGACCTCATCCAGGCCGTTCCGACGGCGGCGAACGCCGGCTACTACGCCGACATCGTCCGCGAACGGGCCGTCCTGCGTCGGCTGGTCGAGGCCGGCACCCGCATCGTCCAGATGGGGTATGCCAGTGGCGAGGGCGACATCGACGACATCGTCAACCGGGCCCAGGCCGCCGTCTACGACGTCACCGACCGGCGCGGCGGCGAGGACTACGTCCGGCTCTCCGACCTCCTCGAGCCGACGCTGACCGAGATCGAGGTTGCGTCGGGACGTACCGACGAGATGATCGGCGTGCCGACGGGGTTCCTAGAGCTCGACGAGCTGCTCCACGGTCTCCATCCCGGTCAGATGATCGTCGTGGCAGCGCGACCGGCTGTGGGGAAGTCGACGCTGGGCATCGACATTGCGCGCTCGGCGGCCATCAAGCACAAGCTCGCGACGGCGATCTTCTCCCTCGAGATGAGCCGCTCCGAGATCACCATGAAGATCCTCGCGGCGGAAGGGTCCATCCAGCTCCAGGAGCTGCGCAAGGGCACCCTCGGGGACATCGGCTGGCAGAAGCTCGCCCGCCTCACCGGCGACATCTCCGACAGCCCTCTCTTCATCGACGACAGCCCGAACATGTCACTCATGGAGATCCGGGCGAAGTGCCGGCGCTTGAAGCAGCTGCACAACCTCAAGCTCGTCATCATCGACTACCTCCAGCTCATGTCGTCGGGGAAGCGGGTCGAGTCGCGCCAGCAGGAGGTCGCCGAGTTCTCCCGTGCGCTCAAGCTGCTCGCGAAGGAGCTTGAGGTGCCGGTGATCGCGATCAGCCAGCTCAACCGTGGCCCCGAGCAGCGCACCGACAAACGCCCGCAGATGTCGGACCTTCGCGAGAGCGGCTCGATCGAGCAGGACGCCGATGTCGTGATCCTGCTTCACCGCGACAAGTCCGATCCCGACCGCGAGGGTGAGGCTGAGGTCATCGTCGCCAAGCACCGCAATGGCCCCGTCAAGAACCTCGTGCTCGCGTTCCAAGGCCACTACAGCCGCTTCGCCAACATGGCCAAGGACTTCTGAGTCGGGGGACCAGTGCTGCGCGCCCGGGTGGTCCGGCTCAGCCGGTGTTCGCGGACCGGCCACGGCGGGATACGACGGCCGCCCCTGGGCACTGTTCGTCATGGCGGCCTATCCGGGGACTTCGAGGTCTCTGACGGATGCGAGTCGGACCAGGCCCTTCGCCCTGGCGGCCAGGTCCTGGTCCACCGTCACCAACGCGTCGGCCTGGAGGGTCGCGATGGCCAGGCACTCCCCGTCCTCGAGGCAGTCCCACCCGTGCTCGACGGCGATCCGCCACGCCGCGCGGCGTGAGACGCGGTCGCTCAGCAGACGCATCTTCATCGCGGTGATCTTCTCGTGGCACCTCAACGCGTCACCTTCCGCTCGCCGTCCGGCGCGCACCTGCGCGAGGAGGAGCCCCAGTGCGTTCAAGCGGATGGAGCCCGGTGCGACCAGCCGGTGATCGGGATGGACGGACACTCCCTCGTCCACCAGGTACACCACGGTCGGGGCGTCAATCGCATACCGGGTCACGCGCTCCAGCGTAGGCACCGGTCCTGACACGGCGTGGGCGCCACGGCGCGCATGCTGGTCAGGCGTGTAGTCTACTGGTCATGCGTATAGCCGACTCGTCGGGCATGCGGCCGGACGCGGACCTGACCGCCCGCGCACGTATCCGGAACGCGGCCATCGAGTGCTTCGCCGAAGACGGGTTCGACGCGTCCTTCCGCACGATCGCCCAGCGTGCCGGCGTCTCCCCGGGGCTCATCAGCCACCACTTCGGCTCGAAGGACGCGCTGCGGGCCGAGTGCGACGCCGAGGTCCTGCGAAAGTACACCGAGGTGAAGACGAACGCCGTGGACCGGCCGAGCGAGCACCTCTTCGGCTACCTCGCAGCGCCGGGCTTCGCGGCGGACCTCGTTGTCTACATGCTCCGAGCTATCCACGCCGGCGGACAGCCGGCACGGGACTTCTTGGAGCGGATCATCGACGACGCCCGCGGCGTCATGGCGCACGGTGTCCAGACGGGCCTCGTCCGGCCGTCGCGTGACGAGGAGGCGCGGCTGCGGTACCTGACGTACCTCACGCTCGGCGCGCTCCTCGTCCAGTTCCTCACGACGCCTGGAGTGACGCCCGAGGCGTTCATCGCCTCGGTCCAGGCGGGTCAAGGGGACCAGATCCTGCCGACCCTCGAGCTGTTCACCGAGGGCGTGCTCGCCGACCGAACCATGCTCGACGACTACGTGGCATACATCCAAGAACGAAACGAGGGGGCGACACATGTCCGCTGAGATGGCCATCGAGGTCGAAGGCCTGCACAAGAGCTTCGGGCACGCCCATGCCCTGCGCGGGCTTGACCTGTCGGCACCCGCCGGCGAGGTGACCGGCTTCCTCGGGCCCAACGGCTCAGGCAAGACGACGACGATCCGGGTCCTTCTCGGCCTGCTCCGGTCCGACAGCGGCCGCGTGACCGTCCTGGGCGGCGACCCGTGGACGGAGGCGGTGCGCCTCCACAAGGACATGGCCTACGTCCCCGGCGACGTCACCTTGTGGCCGAACCTCACCGGCGGCGAGGCCATCGACATCCTCTGCCGGATCTCCGGCCCGCTGGATGCGAAGCGCAAGGCGACGATGCTCGAGCGCTTCGAGCTCGACCCGACGAAGAAGGCCCGCGCCTACTCGAAGGGAAACCGGCAGAAGGTGGCCCTCGTCGCCGCGCTTGCGTCGCAGGCGCCGCTGCTCCTGCTCGACGAACCGACGAGCGGGCTCGACCCGATCATGGAAGCCGCCTTCACGGAGTCGATCCGCGAGGTCAAGGCGGAGGGCCGTTCCGTGCTCCTGTCGAGCCACATCTTCACCGAGGTCGAGAAGCTCGCCGACCGGGTGGCCATCATCCGCGAGGGCGTCACCGTCGAGGCGGGGACGCTCGCCGAGCTGCGCCACCTGACCCGCACCCAGGTCACGGCCGCCCTCGACGGGGGCCCCGACGGGCTGGCGCGCCTGCCCGGCGTGCACGATCTGACGACGAACGACGGCCACGTGACGTTCGCAGTCGACGACGACCAGTTGGCGGGAGTCCTTGGCGCCGTGTCCCGGCTCAACCCCCGCTCGCTCGTCGCGAACCCTCCCTCGCTCGAGGAGCTCTTCCTGCGCCACTACGGCGACGAGCTCGCCGCGGTGAACAACGGGAGCCAGAAGTGACCACGAACGTGCAGGGGGCCGCCCCCCGAAACCGGACGACCCCAACGACGTCGGCGCCCACCCTCCACCGTCCCCCGGCCGACGGTCTGGCCGGCCTGGCCGCCATGACCCGGCTCGTCATCCGGCGCAACCGCATACGGCTGCTCGTCTGGTTCGTCGTCATCGTCGGTCTGTTCGCGTACGTCGGTGCGTACTACAAGGGCATGTTCACGACGCAGAAGGCACTCGACGACTTCGCCGCGCTGTCCAACACGCCCGGCATCAAGGCCCTGACGGGGCTGGCCGCGGCGCCCGCGACGCTGGGCGGCGCGGTCTGGACGAAGATCTGGATGACGTGCGCGCTGACGCTCGCCCTCGGTGTCGTCTTCCTTGTCACGCGCAACGGGCGAGCCGATGAGGAGGTCGGCCGGACCGAGCTGCTGCGCTCGCGGGTGCTCGGCCAGCACGCGTACTCCGCGGCATCCTGGCTCGTGTTCGCCGGACTGTGCGTCGCCGTTGGGCTGTTCGTCGCCGTCTCCTCCGCCGGGCTGGGGCTCGACCCCGCGGGGGGCGGGGCCATGGGCTCCTGGGTCGTCGGCGCCTCGGTCACCGGGGTCGGGCTCGTGGCGCTCGGCATCGGCGCAGTCGCCGGCCAGGTGGCATCGACCTCCCGCGGCGCCAACGCCCTCGGCTCGATCGTCGTCGTCGGGTTCTATGTGGTCCGTCTGGTCGGTGACCTCGGCAACGGCGCGCTGACGTGGGCGTCGCCGATCGGGTGGGGTCAGGAGATGGCGCCGTGGGGCGCCAACCGGTGGTGGCCGTTCGGGCTGCTCGTGCTCCTGGCCGCCGGGTTGCTCGGGGTGGCGTGGTCGCTCGAGGCGCGACGCGACTACGGCGCGGGGCTGGTGCCGGACCGGACGGGCAAGGCGGACTCGCTGGCTTCGTATGCCCATCCCCTCGGGCTGGCCGCCCGGCTGCAGCGTGGCCCGATCATCGGCTGGACGATCGCCATCGTCCTCACCGCACTCATGCTCGGGTCCGTCGTCAACCAGATGAGCAACCTGCTGAAGGATGCCGGGACGAGCACGTCGGCCATCCTGCGTGGCACCGGGATCGACGCGCTGCTCGGGCTCATGGCCGGACTGGTCGCGCTGATCGTCACGATCTTCGCCATCCAGTCGGCGACCCAGCTGAGAGCTGACGAGGCCACCGGCATCATCGAGCCTCAGCTCGCGGGCGCGGTGTCCCGGAAGCGCTGGGTGCTGCAAAGGCTGGCTATCCCCACCATCGGCGCGGCTGTGCTGCTCGCCCTGGGCGGCTGGGTCATGGGCGCCGTCTACGGCTCGACGGTCAAGGACGCGTCGCAGGGGTTCCGGATCGCCGGCGCGACGCTTGCGTACTTCCCCGCCGTCATGGTGCTCGTCGGTGTCGCCATCCTTCTGTTCGGCTTCGTGCCGCGGCTGACCATCCCCGTGACGTGGGGGGTCGTCGCAGGGCTCTGGCTCATCATGCTCATCGGCGACGCCCTGCACCTGCCGACCTGGGTGCTGAAGGTCCTGCCCTTCTCGGCGACGCCGGACCTGCCCGCGCAGGCGATGAGATGGTCGCCGCTCATCGTCATGACCCTGGTCGCCTCGGCCATGATCTGGGTCGGCCTCCAGCGGTTCGCCGACCGCGACATCCAGCCCGGCTGACGCGCCCCCGCCTCCGTCTCGCTCCACCCCCTGGCGCGCCTTGGCTCGCGGGGTGACCACGCGCGGTGGAGCATGTGTTACCACCCCGGCATGCGCTCACTGGTCCCGAGAGGGCTCGTCGGCTCGCCCGACGAACCGGCCCGGTCCGGGGAAGGCGCCCCACAGGCGCTCCCGAGGAGGAGCGCATACGGTGGCCCCATGCGCCTTGGTTACCAGATCCCCAACTTCACCTATCCCGGCGTGGGCAGCGATGGCCTCTTCGAGGCGGTCGCGCG
>JAJXUB010000194.1 GCA_021783215.1 Actinomycetes bacterium
GACCTCCAGCTGGCTCAGCCGGGCCTCGAACTGCTCGGACCTGTTGCGGGTGAACCGCGGCCAGGCGCCAGTGCCGGGGATCATGTCGGCGAGCGCGGCGAACATCTGCGCGCCGTTGCAGATCCCGAGCCCGAACGTGTCGCCGCGGTGGAAGAACTCTTCGAAGGCCTCCGTGAGGTGCTCGTTGAAGAGGATCGACCGAGCCCATCCCTCGCCGGCCCCGAGCGTGTCGCCGTAGGAGAAGCCGCCGCACGCGACGAGCCCAACCGCGTCGGCGAGGTCGAAGCGCCCGGACTGGAGGTCCGTCATGTGGACGTCGTAGGCCGCGAACCCGGCCCGGTCGAACGCGAAGGCCGTCTCGACGTGGGAGTTGACCCCCTGCTCCCGCAGGATGGCGACCCTCGGGCGGGCCCCGCGGTTGACGTACGGGGCGGTGACGTCGTCGGCTGGGTCGAACGGCACGCTGACCCGCAGCCCCACGTCGCCGTCCGCGCCGACGGCCGCGTGCTCCTCGTCGGCACACTCGGGGTTGTCGCGGAGCCGGGAGATCCGCCACGACACGTCGTCCCAAGCCTGCGCGAGGTCGCGGACCGGCTCGTCGAGCCGTGACGCGCCGTCGACGGTCACCCGGATACGACGCTCGGGGGTCGTATGCCCGACGACGCGGGCGATGTCGTGGACGCCGTGGATGGCGAGGACGTCGAGCGCGTCGTCGAGTCGCTCCTCCGGGACGGCGACGAGGACGCCGAGCTCCTCGGCGAAGAGTGCCGGGACGGACCCGACCGACATGTCGAGCCCGACGGCGCCGGCGAAGGCCATCTCGCACGCGGCGGCCCAAAGCCCACCATCCGAGCGGTCGTGGTAGGCGGTCGCCAGTGCCTTGTCGCGCAGGGCGTTGACCGCCTCGACGACGGCGACGAGACGGACCGGGTCGTCGAGGTCCGGGACGGTGCCACCGAACTCGCCGAGCGTCGTGGCGAGGACCGAGCCACCGAGCCGGTCCCGGCCGGCGCCGAGGTCGAGCAGGACGATGGCCGAGCCCGGCGCGACCACGGGGGTGAGCGTCCCCCGGACATCGGGGAGCGAGGCGAACGCCGTGACGACGAGAGAGACGGGCGACGTCACCTGCCGCGGCTGCCCGGACCGGTCGGTCCACCGGGTGCGCATCGACAGGGAGTCCTTGCCGACGGGCACGGAGATGCCGAGGGCGGGGCACAGCTCCATGGCGACGGCCTGGACCGTGTCGAACAGTGCCGCGTCCTCGCCGGGCTCCCCGCTCGCCGCCATCCAGTTGCACGAGAGCTTGACGCCGCTCAACGTGACCGGTGCCGCGAGGAGGTTCGTCACGGCCTCGCCGACGGCCATCCGCCCGGAGGCCGGGGCGTCGACGGCGGCGAGCGGCATACGCTCGCCCGACGCCATGGCCTCGCCGGCGAAGCCGATGTGGTCGGCGAGGGTGACGGCGACGTCCGAGACGGGGACCTGCCACGGGCCGACCATCTGGTCGCGGTGCGAGAGCCCCCCGACGGTGCGGTCGCCGATCGTGATGAGGAACCGCTTCGACGCGACGGTCGGGTGGCGCAGGACGGCGTATGCCGCACCCCTCACGTCGAGGGCTGCGAGGTCGAGCCCCGGCGCGGACCACGCGACGCGCGCGGCGTCGCGCGTCATCCGCGGTGGCTTGCCGAGAAGGACGTCCATCGGCATGTCGATGGGCCGGTCCTCGCCGGGGACGTCCTCGGGCCCGTTCGCGAGGACGAGCTCGCCGTCGTCGCGGGCGACACCGACGACGGCATACGGGCACCGCTCGCGCTCACAGAGCCGGGCGAAGCGCTCCAGGGACTCCGGCGCGAGAGCGATGACGTAGCGCTCCTGCGACTCGTTGCACCAGACCTCCTTCGGCGCGAGACCGCTCTCCTCGACGGGCACGGCCGACAGGTCGAAGCGAGCGCCGAGGTGGGCGCCGTCGACGAGCTCGGGGAAGGCGTTCGACAGCCCTCCCGCGCCGACATCGTGGATGGCGAGGATGGGGTTCTCGGACCCCAGCGAACGGCAGTGGTTGATGACCTCCTGGGCACGCCGCTCGATCTCCGGGTTGCCCCGCTGGACCGAGTCGAAGTCGAGCTCGGCCACGTTGGCGCCCGCCGCGAGGGAGGAGGCCGCGCCACCACCCATCCCGATCCGCATCCCCGGGCCGCCGATCTGGACGAGCAGCGTGCCGGCGGGGTAGAGCACCTTCTCCGTCTGGTCGGCGTCGATCGTCCCGACCCCTCCGGCGCTCATGATCGGCTTGTGGTAGCCGCGGCGGACCCCGTCGACGGTCTGCTCCCAGACGCGGAAGAAGCCGCCGAGGGCGGGCCGGCCGAACTCGTTGTTGAACGCGGCGGCGCCGACCGGACCGTCGACCATGATCTCGAGCGGGGTCGCGATGTGGTCGGGGGCCCCGTAGGCCTGCGCCTCCCACGGCTCGGTCGTCCCCGGCAGGTGGAGGTTGCTGACGGCGAACCCGGTGAGGCCGGCCTTCGGCTGGGACCCACGACCGGTGGCGCCCTCGTCGCGGATCTCGCCACCGGAAC
>JAJXUB010000060.1 GCA_021783215.1 Actinomycetes bacterium
GAACGCCGCGGCGAGCCGCTCTGCCGCGGCGGTGTCCTGCGCGAGTGGCTTCTCGATGAGGGCGTGGACACCGGCCTCGGCCAGCGCGAGGCCGATCGGCTCGTGGTGGACGGTCGGGACGGCGACCATGCAGTAGTCGATGCCCTGGGCGATGAGCTCCTCGACGGAGCCGAGGAGCGGCCGACCGCCGGCCACGCCGTGGGGGTCGCCGGCGGGGTCGGCGACGGCGACGAGGTCGACTCCCTCGAGGGAGCCGAGGACGCGGGCGTGGTGGCGCCCCATCATGCCGAGGCCGATGAGGCCCGCGCGGAGGTTGGCCATGTCAGGCGCCCGCGGTGGCGAGGGCGTTGACCGCGGTGACGATCCGCTCGAGGTCGTCCTGGCTGAGGGACGGGTGGACCGGCAGCGAGAGGCACTCGCGGGCGGCCTTCTCCGTCTCCGGCAGGTCGACGTCCGACTGGAACGGGAGGAGCCGGTGGTTCGGGACGGGGTAGAACATGCCGGAGCCGATGTTGTACTCCGAACGCAGCGCCGCGGCGAGACCGTCGCGGTCCTCGGGGACCCGGACCGTGTACTGGTGGTAGACATGGACGGCGCCCTCGGCGACCGGCGGCGGGGTGACGCCCGTGAGGTTGGCGCTGAGGAAGGCGGCGTTCTCCTGCCGCTTCGCCGTCCACGCGTCGACCTTCTTCAGCTGCTCCCGGCCGATGGCGGCGTGGATGTCGGTCATCCGGTTGTTCAGGCCGACGACCTCGTTGTGGTACTGCTGCTCCATGCCCTGGTTGCGGTAGAGCCGCACCATCCGGGCGACCTCCGGGGTCGCGCACGAGACCATGCCGCCCTCACCCGAGGTCATGTTCTTCGTCGGGTAGAGCGAGAACATGCCGAACGTGCCGAAGCCGCCGACCGGAGTGCCATGCAGGGACGCGCCGTGCGCCTGAGCCGCGTCCTCGAAGACCTGGACCCCGTTGGCCTTCGCGATGTCGACGATCCGGTCCATGGCCGCCGGGTGGCCGTAGAGGTGGACCGGCATGATGCCGGCGGTTCGCTCGGTGATCGCCGCCTCGATCGCCTCGGGTGCGAGGCAGAAGGTGTCGGGGTCGATGTCGGCGAAGACGGGCTTCGCGCCGGTCAGCGCGACCGAGTTCGCCGTCGCGGCGAAGGTGAAGGACGGCACGATGACCTCCTGGCCGGCCTGTATGCCCGACGACATCAGCCCGATGTGCAGCCCCGACGTCCCCGAGTTGACCGCCACGCAGGCCCGGCCGAGCCCGAAGTGCTCGGAGAACTCCTCCTCGAAGGCCTTGACCTCCGGGCCTTGCGCGAGCATCCCGGAGCGGAGGACGCGCGTGACCGCCGCGACCTCCTCGTCACCGATGAGCGGCTTGGCGGGGGGGATGAAGTCGTTCACTGCGCTGCCTCCGTGAGGGTCTCGTCCTGCTCGATGTACCTGTCCCCCGTCTCGGGGCACGTCCACTCGCCGTTCCCCGCGTCGACGAGCGGGACGCCGGCACGTCCCACCCAACGGATCCGGCGCGCCGGAACGCCCGCGACGAGGGCGAAGTCGGGCACGTCCTTGACGACGACCGACCCGGCCGCGACCATCGCCCACCGGCCGATGGTGACCGGCGCGACACAGACGGCCCGGGCGCCGATCGAGGCACCCGTACGGCAGGTGACGCCGACGGCCTCCCAGTCGTCCCCTCGCTTGATCGTCCCGTCCGGCGAGACCGACCGCGGGTAGTGGTCGTTCGTGAACACGACGGCGGGACCGACGAAGACCCCGTCCTCGAGGACGGCGGGCTCGTAGACGAGGGCGTAGTTCTGCAGCTTGCAGTTGTCGCCCATGTGGACGCCGGTGCCCACGTAGGCCCCACGCCCGACGATGCAGCTCTCGCCGAGGACGGCGTCCTCGCGAACCTGCGCAAGATGCCAGATGGAGCTGCCGTCACCGATGGTGGCGGAGCCCGCTACGTCCGCGGAGTCGACGATCCGCACGGTCATGGTCAGCTCTCCTTGTTCGGGGTGGTGAGGGGTTCCTCGGCGCGCCCGACCGTCAGGAACCGCGTGCCGGGGAAGCGCGACCGGTCGAGCAGGTCCCTGCCGTCGACGACGACCTTGAGGCCGGGGAAGGATCCCTCGTCGAGGCCGGCGTACTCGGCGTGGTCGGCCTGGAGGATGAGAACGTCGGCGCGATCGCCCAGGGCGTACGGCTCCCAGCCGAAGGCGCGCAGCTCGTCGGGGGAGTACATGGGGTCGTGGACCCTGACGTCCGCCCCCTGCTCCCGAAGTGCCTCCACGGTCGGGAAGACGCCGGAGAAGGCCGTCTCCTTGACCCCTCCCCGGTAGGAGGCCCCGAGGACGGCGACGACCGACCCCGTCAGGGAGCCGCCGGCCGCGGCCTTGGCGAGGTCGACGGCGTAGGCGGGCATCGCGGCGTTGGCCTCCCGGGCGGCGCGGACGACGGTCGCGGACGGGTCGTTCCACAGGTAGAGCCGCGGGTAGACGGGGATGCAGTGGCCGCCGACGGCGATGCCCGGGTGGTGGATGTGGCTGTAGGGCTGGGAGTTGCTCGCCTCGATGACGCGGTGGATGTCGATCCCGTGGGACGCCGCGAACCGGCCGAACTGGTTGGCGAGCCCGATGTTGACGTCACGGAAGGTCGTCTCGGCGAGCTTGGCGAGCTCGGCCGCCTCGGCGGACCCGAGGTCCCACACGCCGTTCGGCCGGTCGAGGTCCGGCCGGTCGTCGAAGTGGAGGACCGACTCGTAGAACGCCGTCGCACGGCGGGTGCCCTCGGCGTCGATGCCCCCGATGAGCTTGGGGTACTTGGCGAGGTCGGCGAAGACGCGCCCGGTCAGGACGCGCTCGGGGGAGAAGACAAGGTGGAAGTCGCGACCCTCGACGAGGCCGGAGCCCTCCTCCAGCCTGGGCTTCCAGCGGGTCCGGGTCGTCCCCACCGGCAGCGTCGTCTCGTAGACGACGAGCGTGTGGTTCTCGGCCCGCAGCCCGCGGGCGATGTCGCCGGTGGCGGAGTCCATCCAGCCGAAGTCGGGTCGGGCCTCCTCGTCGACGAACAGCGGGACGACGACGACGACGACGTCGCTGCGGGACGTCGCCTCTGCGGTGTCCGTGGTGGCGGTCAGCCGGCCGGAGGAGACGACGTCGGCCAGGTACTCGCCGAGGTGTGCCTCGCCGGGGAACGGCTCCTTGCCGGCGTTGATCGTCGCCACGGTCGCCGCGTTGACGTCCGCGCCGAAGACCTCGGCACCGGATCGCGCGAACTGGACCGCCAGGGGAAGACCGATCTTGCCGAGCCCGACGACAGTAACCCTCACGCTGCTCCGATCCACGATTCCGGTGCTCGATTCCGGGTCGTCAGTCTATCCGCCGCCATTCGGCCGCTCGGTCAGGGCCACCATGGCGGAGTGTCCCCCGTGCGCGGCCGCTCAGCGATGGCCGCGCTGGGCCAGGATGCGTCCGTATGCCGCCCGCCTGACTCTCTCCGGCACGAGCCGGTAGGTCCCGCGGACAGCGAGGTTGCGGACGAGCTCCGGCGTCGTCGTGAAGCCGGCCCGGTGGAACCTCCGCTGGAGCTCGATCTCCGAACGCAGCAGGGCCCGCCCGCCCCGGCGGGCATACGCCCCCTCGCTCACCCGGTAGCGCACCAACGGCTCGGGGACGTTGATGATCCGCGCCCCGGCGAGGATCATCCGGGCGACGAGCCAGTAGTCCTCCAGCAGCGGGAGGTCCTCGTAGCCCCCGGCACGCTCGACGACCGACCGGCGGTAGACGAGCGTCGGGTGGAACACGGGCTGGGCGAAGCGGGCGTCGCGCAGGATCGACGCTGGTCGAAGCGGGGGCACGCGTTCGATGCCCTCCCGGTCGCTCGTCCCGTCGAACTCGACGAGCGCCGACCCGACGACGTCCCATCCGGCGCAGACGAGCGGGACCTCGACGCCGAACCTGTCGGGCAGGGAGATGTCGTCGGCGTCCTGCCGAGCGACGATGTCGTGGGCGCACGCGGCAAGGCCGGCCGCGAGTGCCCGCCCGAGCCCGACGTTGTGCGCCAGCGGGACGACATGGACCGGCGTCCCAAGAGCGCCGACCAGGTCGTGGATCCGGGACTCCAGCGCCGCGGGCACCGGCCCGTCACGGACGACCACCACCTCGGCGGGACGCAGGGTCTGGCTCTGCGTGACCGACCTCAGCGATGCCTCGAACGCGTCCGGGTCGTCACCGGCATACACCGGCAGGAGGACCGAGAACGGTTCCGCCGCCGCCGGATCCGGGCACGGCTGACCCGCGGGGCCGCGTCGCGGACCAAGACCACCGATGACCTCACGCGTCTCCCGCGGCGCCCGTATTCCATCCCGTAGACCACGCGCCAGGCCCCGGGCCAGAACCCCTCGCCGGCTCGAGCCGACGAAGGTCGCCGCCCACCGGCGCACTGTCGAGCCGGCGTAAACGAGGCGTTCGCGAGGGGCCAGGGCGCGGGACCGGGTGAACGCCCACAGCTTGTTGCGGACCTCGAAGTAGAACCGCTCCCCCGGGTCGACGCCGATGTCACCGAACGTGCGGGTCTTGTGGACGACGACGGACGCGGGACAGTGCAGGCCGCGCCGCCCCCGGAGGAGCCGTGCCGTGAACTCGAAGTCGTCGTTCCACAGGAAGTAGGCGGCAACGGGCAGGCCGACCTCCCGCACTCGAGCGGCGTCGAGGAGGATCGAGACGAACGACGCCGTCCGGACCGGGACGCATCCGACGGCGTCCGCGGCGGCCCGTTCCCCCCGTGTGGCGAAGGGGTTGGCCCGTGGCGTGTTCATCGGGTGCTCGCGTCCGTCGGTCCACTCGACGCGGCTCGCGACGAGCGCGGGGGGCGCCAGAGCGGGCTCGCCGCCGGCCTCGACGGCATACGAGTCCCGAGCCGTCACGAGTGCCGCGAGGGCGCCGGGCGTGGGGATCGTGTCGTCGTCGAAGAGCCAGACGGCATCGCAGTCCTCCTGGACGGCCGTGGCGAGACCGAGGGCGAAGCCGCCGGCCCCGCCGACGTTCGTCGCGGTCCGGACAATCTCGACGGACGGATAGCGGTCGGCGACGAGGTCGGCACTGCCGTCCGTCGACGCGTTGTCGACGACGACGACGCGGCTCGGCGGTCTGCTCTGACCCAGGACCGCATCCAGGCACTCGACGATCAGGTCGCGCCGGTTCCATGTCACGACGACGGCCGTGACCCGCGACGTCGGCACGGGCCCGGGTCAGCCCTTGAGCAGCTGGCGTGCCATGACGATGCGCTGGACCTGGTTGGTCCCCTCGTAGATCTGGGTGATCTTCGCGTCGCGCATCATCCGCTCGACGGGGAAGTCCTTGACGTAGCCCGCGCCGCCGAGCAGCTGGACGGCGTCCGTGGTCACCTTCATGGCGACGTCCGAGGCGAAGCACTTCGCCGCCGCGCCGAAGAAGGCGAGGTCGGCGTCCATCCGCTCGGACTTGGCCGCCGCGACGTAGACGAGCTGACGGGCCGCCTCGAGCTCCATCGCCATGTCGGCGAGCATGAACTGGATGCCCTGGAACTCCGCGATCGCCTTGCCGAACTGCTTGCGCTCCTTGACGTATGCCGCCGCGGCGTCGAGGGCCCCCTGCGCGATCCCCACGGCCTGGGCACCGATCGTGATGCGGGTGTGGTCGAGCGTCCGCAGGGCGATCTTCAGCCCGTCGCCGATGTCGCCGACGACCCGGTCGCCGGGGATGCGGCAGTTGTCGAAGTGGAGCTCACGGGTCGGCGAGCCCTTGATCCCCAGCTTGCGCTCCTTCTCGCCGAAGCCGAAGCCGGGGTCGGACTTCTCGACGACGAACGCCGTGACGTTGCTGCCGCGCCGCCCCTCGGGGTCCGTCACGGCGAGAACGGTGTAGTACTCGGAGATCCCGGCGTTCGTGATCCACGCCTTGTGCCCGTTGAGGACCCAGTCGTCACCGTCCTGCCGGGCACGACACTTCATCGCCGCGGTGTCCGACCCCGCCTCCCGCTCGGAAAGTCCGTAGGAGAAGGCCACCTCCCCGCGCGCGAGCGGCGGAAGGTACTTCTGCTTGACCTCCTCCGACGCGGCGAGGATGAGGGGCATGGACCCGAGCTTGTTGACCGCCGGGATGAGGCTGGCCGACGCGTCGGCCCGGGCCACCTCCTCGATGACGATGCACGTCGCGAGGGCGTCGGCCCCGACGCCACCGTACTCCTCGGGGACGTGGGGGGCGAAGAAGTCGCTCGCGACGAGGGCGTCATGCGCCTCCTGCGGGTATCGGGCCTGCTCGTCGACGTCGGCGGCGTAGGGGGCGATGCGCTCCGTGGCGATCTCCCGCACGGCCGCACGGATCGCGTCGTGGTCCTCGGAGAGCTTGTACGTGTCGAATGCGAGGTTGCCGGTCACGGGGCACACGCTACCGGCGGGGCAACCGGCGCCGCTCAGGAGGTGGCGCCCACCACGAGCGGGAGCGCCTCGGCGAGGCTCTCCCGCCAGTCACGGGGGGCCGGGAGCCCCGCGGCTGCCCATCGGTCGTGGCCGAGGACGCTGTAGGCCGGCCGCGGAGCGGGCCGGGAGAGCTGCTCCGTCGTCACCGGCCGGACGCGGCCCGGGTCCAGCGCGAGGCCGGAGAAGATCGCCTGGGCGAACCCCCACCACGTCGTCGACCCACCGCTCGTCCCGTGCCAGGCGCCCCCGGGGACGGGGGTATCGACGAGCGCACAGATCCGGTCGGCGACGTCGACGGTCCAGGTCGGCTGGCCGGCCTGGTCGTCGACGACGGTGAGCGTGTCGCGCTCCCCGGCGAGCCGAGCCATCGTGGCGAGGAAGTTCCTCCCGTGGGCCCCGTAGAGCCAGGCGATGCGCAGGACGATGGAGTCGGGCGCCGTCGCGAGGACGCCCCACTCCCCCGCCGCCTTGGTGCGCCCGTATGCCGAGCGCGGCGCGAGGGCGGCGTCCTCGGCGTACGGGGTGCTCGCATCACCGGCGAAGACGTAGTCCGTCGAGATGTGGACGAGCCGGGCACCCGTCGCGACGGCCGCCCTCGCAAGGTTCGTCGCGCCGACGGCGTTGACGGCGAAGGCGAGCGGCTCCGCCTCCTCGGCCTGGTCGACGTCGGTGAACGCGGCACAGTTGACGACGACGTCGTGCCCGGCGACCCGCTCGAGGGTCCCGTCGAGGTCGAGGATGTCGAGTGCGGGCAGGTCGAGGGCGGTGACCTCGCGGCCGTCCGCCTCGAGGCGGTCGACGAGGTCCGTGCCGAGCATGCCCCTGGCGCCGACGACGAGCCAGCGGACGTTGTCTCCCATGGTCAGCGGCCGAGCTTCGCGTAGCGGGTCTCGGCGACGGTCTTCGCGGTCCGCCACCAGTGCTCGTTCGCCTCGTACCACGCGATCGTGTCGGCGAGGCCGGACCGGACGTCCTGGTGACGGGGGCGCCAGTCGGTCTCCCGGCGCAGCTTGGTGGCGTCGATCGCGTACCGGAGGTCGTGTCCCGGACGGTCGGGGACGTGCTCGAACCAGTCGGCCGGCTTGCCCATGAGCTGAAGGATGAGGGCGATCATGTCGGCGTTGCTCATCTCGCCGTCGGCGCCGATGAGGTACGTCTCGCCGACCCGTCCCTGCTCGACGATCGCGATGACGGCGTCGTTGTGGTCGTCGACGTGGATCCAGTCGCGGACGTTGGCGCCCTCCCCGTAGAGCTTTGGCTTGAGCCCGTCGATGACCCCCGTGATCTGGCGGGGGATGAGCTTCTCCGGGTGTTGGCGCGGCCCGTAGTTGTTCGAGCAGTTGGAGATCGTCGCCCTGAGACCGAACGACCGGACCCAGGCGCGGACCAGGAGGTCGGCACTCGCCTTGGACGCCGAGTAGGGGCTGCTCGGGTTGACCGGCGTCGCCTCGGTGAACCGGGACGGGTCGTGCAGCGCCAGGTCGCCGTACACCTCGTCCGTCGAGATGTGGTGGATCCGCTTGTCGTGCCGCCGGACCGCCTGGATGAGCTCGTAGGTCCCGACGATGTTGGTCTCGATGAACGGCCACGGGTCGTCGAGGCTGTTGTCGTTGTGGCTGTCCGCCGCGAAGTGGACGACGAGGTCGTGGGCCGCGACGAGCTCGTCGACAAGCGCGGCGTCGGCGACCGACCCCTTGACGATGTCGACCTCGCCGCTGACCGGGTCGAGGGAGGAGAGGTTGGCGGCATACGTCATCGCGTCGAGAACGGTCAGGTGCCACTCGGGCCGGACCTGACGCGCACGGAGGACGAAGTTGCTGCCGATGAACCCGGCACCGCCGGTGACGAGGACGCGCACGGCTACACAATAGGGTTCCTCCCATGAAGGGGATCGTCCTGGCGGGGGGCTCGGGCACACGGCTGCACCCGATCACCCGCGCGATCAGCAAGCAGCTCATGCCGGTCTACGACAAGCCGATGGTCTACTACCCCATCTCGACGCTCATGATGGCCGGCATCCGGCAGATCCTCGTCATCTCGACACCGGAGGACCTGCCCCAGTTCCGACGTCTCCTCGGTGACGGGACGGACCTCGGCGTGGAGTTCTCGTATGCCGAACAGCCCCGCCCCGAGGGCCTCGCCCAGTCCTTCACCATCGGTGCCGACTTCATCGGTCCCGACGGCGTCGCCCTCGTCCTCGGAGACAACATCTTCTACGGGACCGGGCTCGGGACCGCTCTTCGCGGCAGCACGGCCATCACCGGCGGCCACGTCTTCGCCTACCGGGTCGCCGACCCGACGGCATACGGGGTCGTCGAGTTCGACGACCACGGCACCGTCCTGTCCATCGAGGAGAAACCGACTCACCCGAGGTCGTCCTACGCCGTCCCGGGCCTCTACTTCTACGACAACGACGTCGTCGACATCGCGCGGAACCTCGTCCCGTCGGCGCGTGGGGAGCTGGAGATCACCGCCGTCAACGACGCCTACCTGCGGGAAGGGCGACTCAGCGTCACCGTGCTCCCCCGAGGGACGGCGTGGTTCGACACCGGGACGTTCGCCGGCCTCATCGAGGCGAGCCAGTTCGTCAACGTCGTCGAGGCGCGGCAGGGCCTGAAGATCGGCTGCCCGGAGGAGGTCGCCTGGCGCAACGGCTGGATCTCCGACGAGCGGCTCGCCGAGCTCGCCGCCCCCCTCCGCAAGAGCGGCTACGGCGTCTACCTCGACGGGCTCCTCGCCCAGGGCGGCCACTGATGGACATCCGGCCCCTCGACATCGAGGGGGCATGGGTCGTCACGCCCCGGCAGCTCGGCGACGACCGAGGGGTGTTCCTCGAGTCGTTCCGCGGCGACCGGCTCGCCGAGCAGGTCGGCCACCGCCCCGACATCGTCCAGACCAACGTGTCGGTCTCCTCCCGAGGCACGGTCCGGGGCATCCACTTCGCCGACGTCCCGCCGAGCCAGGCCAAGTACGTCACGGCGCTCACGGGGTCGTTCGTCGACTTCGTCGTCGACCTCCGGGTCGGCTCGCCGACCTTCGGCCGGTGGGAGTCGGTGCTCCTCGACACCATCGACCGGCGCGCCGTCTACCTCTCGGAAGGGCTCGGGCACGCCCTGTGCGCCCTTCAGGACGACTCGACGGTGCTCTACCTCTGCACCGCCGCATACAACCCCTCACGGGAGCACGGAGTCCACCCCCTCGACCCGGACATCGGGCTGAGCCTGCCCGACCGGATCGAGCCGGTCCTCTCACCGAAGGACACCGCCGCACCGACCCTCGCCGAGGCACTCGACCAGGGGCTGCTCCCGACATACGCCGACTGCCTCGCGTACCGCGCCTGGCTCGGCACCCCCACCGGGTAGCTCGGCCCGCCCGGCCGCCCGCCTGCCTCGTTCGAGGTGACAACAGACCGGGATGCGGGCGCGGACTACCTACAACGGTGGCCCGGGCGACCTCGACGTGTCCCCGACCGCGAGCCTGACGGGTTCCCCCAGCAACGGCTGGTAGACAGGGCGACGACCCGCCCGCCACCCGAGGCCCGCCAGGATGACCCCCCAGAACGACGACGCCCGCCCGATCCCCCGCAGGCCCCCCTCCGGCGCCCCGGCCCACATCGAGTGGGACGACGCCTGGACGGTGGACACCCGCGGCGGCCGTCCGCGTCCGGGGGGCGGGGCGACCCCGGATCACGAGCCCTCCCCCGCCCGTCCTCCCCTCCCGCGGCGGCCGCCTGTCTCGCGCCCGGACCCGCCGCCTGTCTCGCGCCCGGACCCGCCGCCTGTCTCGGGCCCAGGCCCGCCGCCTGTCTCGCGGCCTCCCGTTCGCCGACGACGTCGCCGGCTCGTCATCCTCGCGGTCGTCCTCGCGCTGCTGGCCTACCTCGGGTTCGAGCTGTACGCCCCGATCGACGCGTGGAACGGCGTGCGTCGCGTCGCCGATGCCCCGGCGGGACCGCGTCCGGCCCAAGGGGACGGGCATACGTACCTGCTCGTCGGCTCGGACAGCCGCGTCGGCATGACGACCCAGCAGGAGCAGCGGCTGGGCACCGGTGGGACCAACGTCGCCCAGGGCGCCCGGACGGACTCGATCATCCTCGTCCACATCCCCAGCGGTAGCGGCAAGGCCGTCATGATCTCCGTCCCGCGTGACTCCTACGTCCCCATCCCAGGGCACGGGAAGAACAAGATCAACGCGTCGTTCGCCATCGGCGGGCCGATGCTGCTCATCGCGACGCTCGAGCAGACGACCGGGCTCCGCATCGACGGCTACCTCGAGATCGGGTTCGGCGGGTTCGCCGCGCTCGTCGACAGCGTCGGCGGCGTCGACATCTGCGTGCCGTTCAACATGAACGACCCCAAGGCGAACATCAACCTCAAGAAGGGCTGCCAGGTCCTCAACGGCCCGAACGCCCTGGGCTACGTCCGGGCCCGCTACTCCGACCCGCGCGGGGACATCGGTCGCGAGGAGCGACAGCGGCAGTTCCTCTCGGCGATCATGAAGAAGATGGCGACGCCGGCGACGGTGCTCCTCCCGTGGACGTGGTGGCCCACCACCCACGCCGCCGTCGCGGGGGTCACGGTCGGGCAGGAGACGTCACTGTCGGACGCCTACCGGATCGTCCAGACCATGCGCTCGCTGTCCTCGGGCAAGGCCCTGAGCCTCGTCGTCCCGCTGGCGAGCATCAGCTACCAGACGCCCGACGGGGACGCCGTCAAGTGGGACACGGCGCGGGCGCTCGCCCTGTTCAGGATGCTCAACGACGGCACACCGATCGACGTCCCGCCGGCAGGAACGAACGGCGTCCCGAGCGGTCGGATCGGCTGACGCGACGCGCGCCGAGCGTCTGGGTGGCCGCTACGACCGGCGGAACCCGGGCAGGTGCCAGAGGTGGCCGTGCACCTCACGGTCGACGAGCTCCGGCAGGACGTCCCGCTCGAAGAGGGCGATCCCCGTCGTGTCGTAGGCGGCCTCGGCGAAGTAGGTGATGGCATACGTCATCCCGGCGTCGCGCAGCGCCGTGAGGTTCTCGATGATCTGCTCGGCCGTCCCGATGCACGGACCGGACCGGTAACCGGCCATCGTCGAGGCGACCGCCTCCTCGG
>JAJXUB010000195.1 GCA_021783215.1 Actinomycetes bacterium
CTCGCTGGCGAGGCCCGGCGCGACGGACGGGTCGCCCTGGCTGTCGAACGTCTTGAGCGCGACCTTGCAGTCGGCGTGCTTCTTGTTGTACTCGTCGACGGCGAGCTGGACGCCCTGCTTGATGTTGATGCCGAGGTTGGCTGCGTCACCGGTCAGGGCGCCGAAGAAGCCGACCTCGAGACCGCACGCGCTGGAGCTCGTGCTGGTGGTGCTCGCGGTTCCGCAGGCACCGAGAACGAGCGCCGCCGTCGCTAGCGCGGCGCCGAACTTGAACTCTCTTCTCACGGGAGCCTTCCTGAGTATGTTGCGTGGCCGAGCGGACAGACCGCCCGAGCGCGTCGTGGTTGGGACGTGCGGGTCACATTAGGGCCTGCGGGGCGCCTCGTCAGTGCCGTGCCCACGATCCTGAGCAATTCGTTATACGGGGGGGTCCGTGCTCGGGACGAGGGGGCGGGGTCGCCGCGCGGGACGGAACGGGACGCTCGCCACGGCACGCCCCAGAAAGGCGGCATACGATGCGGGACACACAACGGCCGGGACGGAAGGCGGATGGTGTGATGGCGGTTCGAGAGCCCCTCGTCTGCGGGCGCCGGGTGGCCCTGGTCGCGGGAGCCGGTGGGCTCGTCGTCCTCGCCGGGTGCGGCTCCGGTGCCGGCGCCTCGGGGGGCGGGTCCACCGTCACGGGCGGCGGCGGGGGTACCGTTCCGGCCGCCTCCGTCCCCGTCGGGGGCGGCGTCATCGTCGCCGACAAGGGCTTCCTCGTCACGCAGCCGACGGCGGGGCAGTTCAGGGCGTTCAGCGTCGTCTGCCCGCACCAGGGCTGCCCGGTCTCCCAGATCACGAACGGGCAGATCGTCTGCCCATGCCACGGCAGCCAGTTCTCCGTGGCGGACGGGTCGGTGACGCAGGGCCCCGCCCCGACGGGCCTGAAGGCGCTCAAGGTCAGCGACTCCGGCGGCACGCTGACCGTCTCCTGACCGACATAGGGTTGGCGCGTGGCCGACCCGTCGACGTACCGTCCCGCGGCTGGGACGATCCCCGCGGAGCCCGGCGTCTACCGCTTCCGCGACAGGGACGGGCGCGTCATCTACGTCGGCAAGGCGAAGTCCCTGCGTCAGCGGCTGTCGAGCTACTTCCAGGACATCGCGGCGCTCCACCCGCGGACGGCGACGATGGTGCGGACGGGGGCGAGCGTCGAGTGGACCGTCGTCGCCAACGAGGTCGAGGCACTGCAGCTGGAGTACTCGTGGATCAAGGAGTTCGACCCGCGGTTCAACGTCAAGTACCGCGATGACAAGTCCTACCCCTACCTCGCCGTGACGATGGGGGAGGAGTTCCCCCGCGCCCAGGTCCTCCGCGGCGCGAAGCGCAAGGGCACCCGCTACTTCGGCCCGTATGCCCATGCCTGGGCGATCCGCGAGACGCTCGACCTGCTCCTTCGGGTCTTCCCGATGCGCACCTGCTCGGCCGGGGTCTTCCGGCGTGCGGGCCAGGTGGGCCGGCCCTGCCTGCTGGGGTATATCGACAAATGCTCCGCCCCGTGCGTCGCGCGGGTGTCGGCGCAGGAGCACCGAGCGATCGCCGAGGACTTCTGCGACTTCATGTCCGGGGACACCGGGCGGTTCGTGCGGCGCCTGGAGCGCCGGATGCGGGCGGCGGCCGCCGACCTGGACTTCGAGCGCGCGGCGCGCCTCAGGGACGACCTCGGCGCGCTGGAGAAGGCGCTGGAGCGGTCCGTCGTCGTCCTGCCGGACGGGACGGACGCCGACGTGTTCGCCCTCGCCGAGGACGAGCTCGAGGCGGCCGTCCAGGTCTTCCATGTCCGCGGCGGCCGCGTCCGCGGACAGCGTGGCTGGGTCGCCGAGACCTCGGACACGAACACCGCGGAGGTCGTCGAGCACCTCCTCCAGCAGGTCTACGGGCCCGAGGGCGGGGAGGCCGTCCCACGCGAGGTTCTCGTGCCGGTCCTGCCACCGGACGCCGGGTCGGTCGAGGCCTGGCTCACCGCACGGCGAGGCAGCCGGGTGCGCCTGCGGGTGCCAACCCGCGGCGACAAGCGCGCCCTCATGGACACCGTCCACCGGAACGCGACGCAGTCGCTGGCCCGGCACAAGGTCGCCAGGGCCGGAGACCTCACGGCGCGCTCCCAGGCCCTGCGCGACCTCCAGGACATGCTGGGGCTCGAGGACGCGCCGCTTCGGATCGAGTCCTTCGACGTCAGCCACGTCCAAGGCACCAACGTCGTCGCCTCGATGGTCGTCTTCGAGGACGGTCTGCCGCACAAGTCCGAGTACCGGCGGTTCATCGTCCGCGGGACGCCCGGTCCGGGCGGCGTCGTCCGCACCGATGACACGGCGGCGATGCACGAGGTCCTCACGCGCCGCTTCCAGCGCTACCTGACGAGCACGGCGGGCGCACCGCAGGAGGCGGCGGCCGCGGGCCCGCGGAGGTTCGCCTACCCGCCGAACCTCCTCGTCGTCGACGGCGGCCAACCGCAGGTCGAGGCGGCAGCCCGGGTCCTCGACGAGCTCGGGATCGGTGGTGTCACGGTCGT